>NZ_CAWNTB010000097.1:0-3627 GCF_963877065.1 Vibrio sp. V01_P9A10T6 | reverse complement strand
GATAAATATGTTGGTTCTTTATTCTTAAATTTAGAATTAATAATTGATGGATTTGTATTTTATTCTTAGTGATGAAGATGAAATTCTTTAGATAAATAAAGTGATAGGTTAGAATTCAATCGAAAGTGAATGTTGGGTCAAAACCAACAATGACTAATAATAGGTTTAGTATTTTTAATAATATGAACTTTGCTAAAAGATGATCTTAGTTCAATAAATAATTCATCATTTAAGCCTGCATTTAAGAGTCATTAACTTGTGGCGTTGATGGGCCAAGTGGCAAAGGTATCGTTGCCTGGACACCTTGCAGCCATTGAGCAAACGTGCTTTATTGAAATCAGTGACTGATTATTTTGGAATGTTTGCATTATGTGCCGCTGGCTCGCCTACCAAGGAACTCCTATCTACCTCGATCAACTGGTTTATCAACCGGAACACTCTCTCGTGCACCAAAGTTTAGAAGCGCGTAAAGCGGTCACCCGTGTCAACGCTGATGGGTTTGGGCTGGGTTGGTATACCGAACGCACTACACCCGGGCAGTTTCATGAAGTCTTACCCGCTTGGGGAGATGAAAACCTGCGATCCTTAACGCATCACATTCGTTCTCACCGTTTTATGGCACATGTGCGTTCGTCCACCGGAACGCAGGTTTCCCGTTCTAACTGTCATCCGTTTATTTTGGATCACTGGATGTTTTTACATAACGGGCAAATTGGTGAGTTTGAAAAAGTGAAATTCGCCTTAGAACGGCAGCTACCGGAATCGCTATACGTCAAGCGTGTTGGGACAACGGATAGTGAATTGATTTTTTTATTGATGATGAGTAATGGGTTACGCAGTCAGCCAGTACAAGCCATTACGACCACGATTGGTCAAATTGCGCAGGCTTTGGCGGAGAAACAGATAGTCACACCTTTTAAAGCTTCGATTTGTATCTCTGATGGGCAAGATTTTTGGTTAGTGCGTTATAGCTCTGATGGTAATCCGCCGACCGTGTTTAGTAAAAGCGAAGGCGATAATATGGTGGTTGCGTCAGAACCCCTTGACAGTGAAAGTGGTTGGCAAATGATTGAGCCGCAAACCATTACTCATGTGATTGGCGCTCAATGTACTGTGTATCCGATCACTTAGTTAGTGGTGGAAAACAATTAGTAATGTATTGATATATAAGATCTATTGGTTAATCGATTGCTCTCTCATGAGAGCAATTCTTTTTTGAAGTAAGATCTTGGTTTCTATGCGCCAAGTTTCATTTTATTAATGTGATTCTGATATAAACCGCGACTCATTTATTTCTATGATCTATAGAGAGTCGTTACTATGCGTATTGCGCCTGTTCCATCTATTCATTCCCCTCGTCTCAAACCTAACGCTTTACTATTGGCATTATCGTTAGCAGGATTACCGTCTTTTTCTTATGCATCAGATGCCTGCCAGTTTAGCGATATCACCCAAGCACAAGAGCCAATTTTAGCGATTAAAAATGCACAACCAGCCTGTTATAACTCGTGGTTTTATACCGATAGTAAAGCCATCTTGGGTCTATACAGTGAAAATAGTATAGACAGCATTAACCGAGCGCTGGCGTTAGAGGTTTCGCAATATCAAGGAACAGAAGCGCAAGCCAAATCTATTGCTAATCTGGGGGAGTTTATCCGTGCCGCGTATTATGTGCGCTATGGTGTAAAACAAGATTTTGGTGATTATTCGGACCAATTGAGTAATGCGATTGCGGATACGATCAACCAGTTTATGTTATCGCCTTATAGTTTGAGCTTAGGTCGTGAACAAGTGGCGGCCATGTCGAGCTTAACGTTAATGGTCGATAACGTGAAACGCCTACATTCAACGATGGCGAATTTCATCGTGTTATTGGACGCCTTTAACCCACAAACGGCGCAAGATGTGCAGTTTGTTGATGGTTTAAATAACTTATTTCGATCCATGAGCGGCCATGCTTCGCGTGATGATTTTTATCAAGACATTGAAGCCCATCCAGAATATTTGGAGACACTGTATCGTTTTGCCACTGAGCATGATTGGGCGTTAGGAACCGATGCCGATTTCATTTTGTACAATGCGGTGCGTGAAACGGGGCGCTTACTGGTTAGCCCTTACCCAAACACCAAAACTCGAGTCATTGCGATTTTAGAAAAAGTATTGGAGCGTTACCCGCTGGGTGGACGTAGCGATAAACTCTGGATTGCTGCGGTTGAAATGCTTTCTTACTACGCGCCAGAGACATTGGAAGCGCTTAATTTAACGCAAGCTAAGCAGCAACTTGAACAGCGTATCATGCCAAATCGCCATCAATGTGATGGGCCTGCTATTATCCGCTCGCAAGGCTTAACACCTCAGCAAGCAGAGCAAGCGTGTGGCATTTTGAATGAGAAAGAAGCGGATTTTCATACCGTTGCCAACACGGGTTTCACGCCCGTGGCCGATGATCTTAATCAACAAGTGGAAGTGGTGGTATTTGATAGCAACGAAAGTTATGTCAGTTATTCCAACTTCTTGTTTGGCAATACTACCAACAACGGCGGGCAATACCTTGAAGGCAACCCGGCTGATGCCAACAACACAGCGCGCTTTGTCGCTTACCGATATGCGCAGGATGAGGCGTTGTCTATTCTCAATTTAGAGCATGAATATGTGCATTATTTGGACGGACGCTACAATCAATACGGTTCATTTTCTCTCAATTTAAGTGAAGGCCATATCGTGTGGTGGTTGGAAGGCTTCGCTGAATACATGCACTATAAAAAAGGCTACCAAGCGGCGGTAGACTTAATTGCTGAGAAAAAACTGAGCCTCACGCAAGTGCTAGCCACTACTTATCAAAATGACACCAATCAAATTTATCGCTGGGGCTATTTAGCGGTTCGTTTTATGCTGGAAAACCATCCCAATGAAGTGGATCAACTGCTAGCGCTATCACGTAGTGGCGATTTCAAAGCATGGGCTGAGCAAGTGAAACGGATCGGCAAAAGCCTAGACAGCGAATTTTCAACTTGGTTAGACACTTTGACAACGGACAGTGGTAATCCAGACGATCCGACTGTGCCGCCAATTCAACCAGAAGACACGATGAATCATTTAGCGTTAGGGCAGAGTGTTACCTTGTCGGGTGAGCAGTACAGTGAACAACTCTATTATATTGATGTTCCAGATAATATCAGTGAATTGTCGATTAATATTAGCGGTGATGGTGACGCCGATCTTTATTTAAGTTATGAAAAAATTGCGCATTATTATGATTATCAAATAACAAATTTTGAACTGCATAGTAATGAAACAATTGCACTAGAAAAACAAGCCAATGGTACTGTTTTACCGGGTCGCTATTATTTTAGTATTACGGGTAGAGAAGCTTACCAGCGTGTTGAATTAAATACGAAAGTAAGTTACGCCATTACCGATAATACGCAAAAGCCTAGTGATGATTTAGCACCTGTTGTTCTCGAAAATCGTCAGCCAATGACGTTGGGTATTCATCAAACTCGCTATGCAGCGATTTATGTACCAGAGGGAATGAGCAGTGTCAAAGTTTGGCTCCAGCCTATTGATAAGATGGCAGCCCACAATGTTGATCTTTATGCAGAAAGCGAGCACTGGCCTACATTGACT
>NZ_CAWNTB010000096.1:0-3789 GCF_963877065.1 Vibrio sp. V01_P9A10T6 | reverse complement strand
GGATAAAGGAATCCCTTATCATGTCTTTACTCTCAGTGTGGCGGTTCCTATAATCGCCGCCTTTCCTTTCCAAACGAGCGATATCGAGATGGATTTATTAACATCAATTCTCAAAAAGCTAGAAAAACAGAACTACCGCGCCTATCAGCAGATCAAAGGTCAATACGAATTTGGTGATTTCACCTTGCATATCGATCATATCCAAGCGGACCCTTACGCTTCTGCATCTCGCTTTCGCGCTACTCGAGCATGGTCTCTGACCGGTCTGGAATGGTTAAAAGAGAAATCACCTGCTTATCAAATGGCTGCAAGAGATTTTATCGCTCGTAGTTTTGCGGAGTTTGCTAAGCAAGAGAACCATATTGCCATCGCATTGACGGGCCAAACGGTGCTTGATAGTACAGCTGTTCTCTTTACGGAGCATGGTATTGAGCTTCGTTTTCGCATCAATTTACCCGCTGAAGGTCGTGACATTCTGGCCAAGAAAGCGCTCAACATCATCACCTTCTACCTGCCAAAATTCATTCGCCGGGCCACCATTGAACGTGAACTGGATAAAGATGCCCTACTTGAGCATTGCGCTGTGATCGAAGATCAAGAAGCAATGCGTGCACAACTGGCACAGCACAATCTGGTTGCTTTTGTGGCCAATGGCAGCGTATTACCTCGCTTGGCAGGTAACTGTGATCTGCCGATGAAAGACGCCGTTACTTTCCAAGCCCCCACATCGCTAGAAGTCGAGCTTGAGACACCAAACCAAGGCAAAATTAAAGGACTCGGCATCCCCAAAGGTATAACCCTTATCGTCGGCGGTGGTTTTCACGGTAAATCGACTTTGTTAACGGCGATTGAGCGTTCAATTTACAACCATATTCCCGGCGATGGCCGTGAGCGAATTGTTACGGATCATCAAGCCATGAAAATTCGTGCTGAAGATGGCCGTTGCGTACATAATTTAAATTTGTCCAACTACATCAATCACCTACCTATGGGTAAAGAAACCTCCGATTTCAGCACTCAAGATGCGTCCGGTTCAACATCGCAAGCAGCGTGGTTACAAGAATCCATTGAATCTGGCGCTAGTACATTACTGATTGATGAAGATACTTCTGCCACCAACTTCATGATCCGTGATGAGCGTATGCAAGCGCTGGTTAGTAAAGGTGATGAGCCCATTACACCATTGGTTGATCGTATCGGGCAACTTCGCGATGATTTGGATATCTCAACACTGATCGTCATGGGGGGATCCGGTGATTACTTAGATGTCGCCGATACTGTCATCCAGATGCATGACTACCACGCCGTTGATGTGACTAACAAAGCTAAAGAAGTCATCAAACAGCACCCAACTGCTCGTCACAACGAATGTGAAACGCCACTGGCTATTTTCCCAGAACGCGCTGTGAATCGCACTGCGCTACAAAAATTACTGGTTGATGGTAAATTCCGAGTCTCTGCCAAAGGCGTTGATTCGCTTCGCTTTGGCAAAGAATTTACCGATTTAAATGCGTTAGAACAATTGGAGTCACCTTCTGAAGTCAATGCGATTGGTTGGACTTGGTTCCAGTTTGCGCAGACTCCGGGGTGGTCAGCGCAACCAAGCAAAGAGATGATGGCTTTATTAGCAGGAACATGGCACCAAAATATGCCAAACCACGGTGACTTGGCGAAACCACGTGTCATCGATGTGATGGCGGCGTTGAACCGTATGCGCAAGTCGCAATTTAAAAACCACCAGTAAAGATTAACTCCCCAACAACAAAAGCAAAAAGAAGCGAGAGATCGCTTCTTTTTTACTTCAGTACCTTATTGCTTCAGTACATTACAGGTAGTTAGCTTAGGTATGCCTTACAGTACCAGTTGACCTTATTCGGCGAACATCTTGTCTAGAGTTTAAGGTTTGGACTTTAACTATTTTGCCGCAAAATATTCCATGCTTCACACAGCACTCTAAACGTTTCAGCATTGCCGTTGTCTCTATCTGGATGCCACTTTAGTGCTAACTTGCGCCATGTTTTTCGGATTTCAATTTGCGTCGCTTCCGCTGGTAATTTAAACAGCCTCAATGCTTGAAGACGATTCATATTAAGGTTACTCGTTCCACCCATTGCTTTACGGTAACGAGTCCAGAATTCGTTCAACAAGCGGCGCACTTCTCCTTCATCAGCCTCATAATTTTTCCACTGAGTGTAATAATCACGCAATGGATCATCTGGGTCGATTTCGCAATTAACGGCACGATGCGCAGGCATTAGTACAATGTCCATTGCTGATACTTGTAACCACTTTTCAGGGTAAAGCGTCTCTTGAAGCTGATAGAGCGCGTTCATGATCAAAAAATTACGCTTAAAGAGGTCTTTTTCAGGTGCGCTATCAAGTACAGGCATGAATCCCTGTTCACTTAAATGTGCCGCTAACGTATGGACGTATGGACTTTCCAACCGGAAGGCTGTTTACGCAACACCTCCAACATTGGCCAAAGCAGCGGATTTTCCATGTAAGATTGAAACTGAGCGGTAAGTTCTAAGCTTTCAGACATACTTTCGGGCCTACTTTGGGACATAGTCTCGACGTTCATATTAAGGTTCTCTCTTCATTCAAATCCAATATCGCTTTTTTGTCGAGTTTCTTACCGCATATTATCTTGGCTTTTTGAACTAGAGTCCGTTTATCACACGCACTATCTATCAATACATAAAAAGAGAAAGATCGAGTTGTTGCATGATCTTCTCCACCTTGCAGATCTCTTTGCTAAGACGATGCGAAAATCAATCACAAAACGAAGGTAGATACACACATCTCAAACACAAATTTCTACGTCTATAAGATACAGAATTCAACAAAATTGAACATCGTGCAAAATAGTGGCACTATCCATCGGTATTTTGTGATAGGAAAAAACATGTCTCTCAACTTCTCACGCACGCTTTTATTTTTGACGGCGATCTACGGTGTACTCTTTCTATTTTCAGCGATCGCGCCAGTTTCTCGTGCTGTCTGGTTAGCAGAAATCATCCCAGCGCTAGGGATCTTAGCACTCGTCTATTGGGCTTCAACAAAACTACGCTTTAGCTCAACGGCTTATATTCTGATGTTTGTGTGGCTTAGTTTGCATACCATTGGGGCTAAATATACATTTGCAGATGTTCCGTTTGCTTGGTTCAACGAACTGATCGGATCATCTCGTAATAATTTTGATCGCGTCGCTCATTTCTCAATTGGCCTTTATGCCTACCCTATCGCTGAATATTTAATTAGAAAGCAGCTCTGTAAACCGCTAATTGCCTCATTGTTCGGGCTTTTCTCTATCATGAGTATCGCAGCAGGTTACGAAATTATTGAATGGTGGTATGCCTCAATCGCGGGTGGTGATGAGGGAATCGCTTTTCTGGGTTCACAAGGCGACATTTGGGACGCACAAAAAGACATGTTATGCGATACCCTTGGGGCAATGACGGCACTTTGCCTATTATGGTTTAGGTCAAAATCAAACATTCCTTACAGTGAAGTATGAAATGCCTCTAATTTTTGGAACTAAGGTAAATATTACCGAGAGCAAGTTTTGATTAGTGTTTATTCTGTGAGTACGGAGAACATGACTCTCCCTTTTTGCTGCTGAGAATGATTATGAAAAATATAAATAAAACACTTGAAAAAATAGACTGCTGTCCACTTTGTCAACATGACGAATACTTTATTTCCACAAACAATGAAAAGTTTATCTGCGCACAATGTGGTTTTAAAACCGACCACTTACAAAGCGTCCAGCAAATGATTGGTGTACAC
>NZ_CAWNTB010000095.1:0-3996 GCF_963877065.1 Vibrio sp. V01_P9A10T6 | reverse complement strand
AAATAAGAAGGTCTAAACTCATGAACCTAAATTTTGTTCATAAGTTAACAAACCAAAGTACAAATAACGTACAAATCTACTTAATTAAGTTCATGAATTTGATTTGCTAAAAATGTGACATTGTTCACAAACTAATTGTAGATACATTATTCAAATCACCTTCTTTTTCTCAAATACCAACCAAAATTGCTGCACTGAACTTAAGTAGGGGTCTGTTAGAACAGCGTGTTGGAGTTAGTTTACTTTACCTACTCGAAGATGGTTCAAAGATAGTAAGAATCCCGACGATCACTTCATCAAAAACTCATTTCCGCAGTCATTACCCATTGAATTTATTTGTATGCATTCCAATGTTATTATACGTGTTGCATTTTTAAAGAAATAGGTGTGCTATGCGTTTTGAACAAAATCTTACTGGCAAAATACTTGATCCCATTCATGGAATAATTCGACTTACCGAGCTTGAACTAGCATTCATTGATCATCCATTATTTCAGAGACTTAGGAATATAAAACAAAATACATTCCTCTATAAAGTGTTTCCTTCCGCTATGCATAGCCGTTTCGAGCATTCGCTAGGCGTGATGCATTTGTCATATGAAATTCTTAACAACATGGGAGTGAATGCACATCGCTATGAAAAAAAATACAAAGACAACTTAATTTATACTGGTCTTACTGAATTACCTGTCCATGTTGTTCAAGAGTTACGATTAGCAGCGTTGTTGCACGACCTCGGTCACGGCCCTATGTCCCACCAGTTTGATTCATTCATGTTTTCCAAAGAAGATTTCCAAGAATTTTTTGGCAGTGACTTTCCCGAGATTGCAGCACTTATAAAAGACGGAAAAAGCGTAGAGCATGAGCATATTTCACTCTTATTTATTAAGGCGATTTACGGAAGCTTGACAAAAGAACAACAAAGCGAAGTAAACATTGATAATGTTCTCGCAATCATTGAAAAGGACTTCAAGAGTGACAATGTTTGCTTGGACATAGAGACGGAGCACGGGAGCTTAAACATACTGCCTCTTTTGACTTCAATAATTTCTTCATGCCCTATTGATGCAGACCGAATGGACTATCTTCTAAGAGATAGTTACTTTTCAGGTGTGAAATGTGGGATATATGATCACAATAGACTTTTTATGTCCATGGTTCCCGTTCAGTGGAATGGTGGTATTTACCTAGCTTATAAAGAAAGTGGCCTAGACTCAATCGTTGAGTTTATTAACGCTAGAGCGAACCTGTTTGGGCAGGTCTATTATCACAAAACCAATCGTTCTTTTTCGTCCATGCTAAGTAAGGTATGTAACTTAGCAAAACAAGCTAGCCCAGATGTAGATCTATTCGATTTCACTCTGCCTTCAGATGCTGAAAAAACATCCTATTTAGAGCAAATTCAAGATTTCTATGAAAACAATTCAGATGATTATTTTTTAAACGAACAGTTAGCCGTAGCTATTCAAGGAAATGATGTTGCTACGGAAGTTAATAACGACATAGTGCATCGCAAGCCATGGGATAAAGTCTATGAATCAAAGTTATTTCCCGAATGCCTAAGTATAACAGACGTTATCAACCAAAAGACGATCGACGACTTAAAGTTAGCAATCAATCATATGATCATAGTTCAAGGTATTGATGGCAAGCGATTTACGATTGATGTAATGACTGACAATGCCTTCAAAGATATCGCAAAGACGGAGATTAAGCTGCTGGAAAAACAGCTTGATGGAAAGTATTCAATCAAAGCGTTTAAGGACTCAAATGAGAAGCTGTCAAGATATCAGTCTATAAAGTGCTTTATAAGGATATTCGCCCATCACTCTATTTCTGAGAGATTTGATATGGATCTTGTAGGTCAAATAGAAAAGTGCAAGGTTGAATTTTTGCAACAACATAGTCTGGTTTACTCAGATTCTAATCGCAACTAGCCTCTTGATTAGAAGCCAAGCGGTTAGTTTCCGCTTGGTTTTTCGTTCTGAAACAGAATAAAAACCGTATTTACCTCATGAGGTTATAGCGGATCCGTTGCGTATCAAGTATCCTATAGAATCTTACATTCACATTTGTTAGTCCTGTTTTTAGGACTATCTTACACACTAACGAACTAACATGATTATATACACAAAAGGTGACTTGTTTGCTGATGATGCTGAAGCGCTTGTCAATACTGTAAATACAGTAGGGGTCATGGGTAAAGGTCTTGCTTATCAGTTCAAAGAACGCTTTCCAGATAACTTCAAAGTTTATAGAGATGCTTGTAAAAATGAAGAATTGTCAGTAGGCAAGGTTTTGTTAGTAGAAAATGTGGCTAAAGGCTCTCCTCGATATATTATCAACTTTCCAACCAAGGCGCACTGGCGCGGTAAATCCAAAATAGAGTACATCGAGAATGGTCTAGATGATTTAGTTAAAGTTGTTTTGGACAAGGGAATTAAGTCCGTGGCTATCCCTGCCCTTGGTAGTGGATTAGGAGGACTACCATGGAGCCAAGTTGAAAGGAAAATCCATGAAAAGTTGTCCTCGTTGAATGATATTGAATGGAGGATCTATGCTCCAAATGATGCGCCTCGGAAGGAAAGAAGCCTCAACCTAACAACAGGTAGGGCAACGCTCATTTTGGCATTGAAAAAGTATCTGTCGTCATCACACAAAAAGCAAATGTCGGAACTTGAGGTTCAGTGTTTACTTTATATCCTACATTGCAATGGTGTTAAGCTAAACAAGATAGAATTTAGTGAGTTCAGACAAGGGCCATATTCACCAGTCTTGAGTACTGCGATCAAAAAAATGGATGGTGACTTTCTTTATATCTCTGGAATTAATAAGCCTCTTGATAATACGATAATTACACTAGAGCCTACAGTGACATCCAAAGCTGAGCGCATGTTGCGAGAGAGTGATTCTAACGGCAAAAGTATTTCAAATGTTATCAATCTTATTGCTGGCTATGAGTCTAAAGACGGGATGGTAATTCTGGCATCAACTTTATGGGCAGCCAAAACAATGATGAGCGATAATGGAGAAGTCAGTGAAGAATCTCTTGTGGAAGATGTAATATCTTTAACATCAACACAAACTAGCGCTTCCGCAACATTAATCAAATCGGCATATCAACGTTTGGTTGAAGAAGGGCTTTTTTATTAAGCCCTCATCAAAAATTTTTTACAAATGGTTAGATAACTAGCCAGTAAACATATAAGTATTTAATTTTACCCAGCCCTCAATACCAACATCGCGTAACATAGCTTCAACAGTCTGTTTGTCTTCTACTGACTTCACAAAGATTTGCTGAAAATCGTTTGCGGGGACTACCTTAGGTGAAAGGCATTCCGCCATACATACACTTTTGCCTTCACGCGTAGTGTAATCTCGCTTGTCCATTGTATCCCAATCAATAGCTTCGATACCTTTTGCATAATCTAGTAGTTTAAACTCTCCGTTTAAAGGATGCTTTGCAGATATGCTCCAATTATTTTTCTCGGCATGTGCACGAGAAATAGCAATTAAAACAAAGGTTTCTTTAGGGTGATCCTTTTGCACACGACCATCAAAAGGGTTATTGGCAAAAAAGTGGAAAGGTACCATAGCATCCAAACCATGTTTCGCACGGCCAGTTAGTATTTCTTTGTCAGCCACATCGACAACTGGCTTCCTTTGTTTTCTTGGAAGTAACCCTTCTTTCAAAATACTAGGAAGGTTTTGGATTGAAGTTATATGATACAACTGTTTGCCATTTTTATAGTCTCGAACAGACATGTTTTTAGTCCTTATTATTTAGATGGTTACTAAACTATACCACCAGAATAATTGGTTTCACAGCATCAAGTTTCACTACATTTTCGTAAGGCTTTAAGCATATGAAGTTAAGTCACAAGCGCTTAGTGTTCGATGTGTGCTTTTAAATCTATTGAGGTTGATATTGTCATGTAGTGGCATAGTGAATTTGGTCACTTAGTTAGAGGTGATATCATCACCTCATAAGTTAAT
>NZ_CAWNTB010000094.1:0-4000 GCF_963877065.1 Vibrio sp. V01_P9A10T6 | reverse complement strand
GTAGAATTCAACGCCGATCAGCTCGAAAAACAACTAGCCGAATTTCGTTTTACACCATGCGGCAGCCAAGATAAGCAAAAATTTGGTTGGGTTAACGCAATGGGTAAACACGGCGACATGATGACCCACGTTTCTGAAGACCGTATTCTGATCTGCGCGAAAAAAGAAGAAAAGATGTTACCTGCTTCGGTCATTAAAGATTCTTTGAATGCCAAAGTTGAAGCGATGGAAGTGGAAGAAGGGCGACCTCTCAAGAAAAAGGAGAAGGAAAGCCTCAAGGAAGATATTGTCATCGATCTCCTACCTAGAGCATTTAGCCGCAGCAATCTCACCTTTGTGCTTATTCTACCCAAACAAGGCTTCATTCTAGTCGATGCCGCAAGCTACAAAAAAGCTGAAGACGTTTTGGCGCTGCTACGCAAAACCATGGGTAGCCTACCCGTAGTACCTGCGATCCCAGAACAAGCAGTAGAAACAACACTTACTCAGTGGGTTAAAAGTAGCGAACTGCCACCAGGGTTTAGCTTGTTGGATGAAGCTGAATTAAAGTCGTTATTAGAAGATGGCGCAGTGATCCGCTGTAAGAAACAAGAACTGACAAGCGATGAGATCTTAAGCCATATTGAAGCTAATAAAGTCGTCACTAAACTGGCATTGAACTGGCAAGATCGCCTGAGCTTTATTCTGGCTGAAGATTGTAGCATTAAGCGTTTGGCATTTAGCGATGAGCTCAAAGAACAAAATGAAGATATTCCACGAGAAGAGCAAGCGGCTCGCTTTGATGCCGATTTCTCATTAATGTGTGGTGAAATGTCGGCATTTTTGCCTAACTTATTTGACGTTCTCGGCGGCCTTCCTCACCCGAACGCTTAACAAAAGCATCATGCAAAAGCCCAATGCCCTTAAAAGTGTTGGGCTTTTTTGTATCGCTTACGATCCCTACTAGGCATAAGGTTATTTTTAACGTAAAATTTGCGCCCCTCCAATACCATCAGGTGGTATTGGCCTGACTTGAGATCAGATTAGAGAAAAACGATGAGCATACATACCCCTTTTGTCCCCGAACTACTATCACCGGCGGGCAGTCTAAAAAACATGCGTTATGCGTTTGCTTACGGTGCGGATGCCGTTTATGCCGGCCAACCTCGTTATAGCCTTCGTGTACGCAACAACGAATTTAACCATGAAAACCTGCAAATCGGCATCGATGAAGCACATGCTTTGGGTAAAAAATTGTACGTGGTTTGTAATATTCAACCCCACAACTCAAAACTTAAGACATTCATCCGAGATCTAAAGCCTGTGGTTGAAATGGGACCTGATGCGCTCATTATGTCTGACCCTGGGCTTATCATGATGGTTCGTGAAGCATTTCCTGAAATGCCTATTCACCTTTCAGTTCAAGCCAACGCTGTTAACTGGGCAACAGTTAAGTTCTGGGCATCCCAAGGCGTTGAACGAGTGATTCTATCACGCGAACTTTCGTTGGAAGAAATTGAAGAAATTCGTGAGCAATGTCCAACGACCGAACTCGAAATTTTTGTTCATGGCGCATTATGCATGGCTTATTCAGGTCGCTGTCTATTGTCTGGCTACATTAATAAACGTGATCCAAACCAAGGAACATGCACCAATGCATGTCGTTGGGAATACAAAGTTGAATCAGCCAAAGAAGACGAAACAGGTCAAATTGTCGAGAAATTTGATCCAACAGCAGTTCAAACTATCGAGATACAAGAAGAGCGCCCTGATAATACACTTGGTTTAGGCAAACCGATTGATGATGTGGTTTTGCTTTCAGAAAGCCATCGTCCAGAAGAGAAGATGGCCGCTTTTGAAGATGAACATGGCACCTACATTATGAACTCAAAAGATCTACGAGCCGTACAGCATGTAGAACGATTGACGAAAATGGGCGTGCATTCATTAAAAATAGAAGGTCGTACTAAATCTTTCTATTATTGCGCTCGCACAGCTCAAGTGTATCGCAAAGCAATTGATGACGCAGTTTCAGGTAAACCATTTGATGAAAGCCTGATGGGCACTTTAGAAAGCCTTGCACACCGTGGCTATACCGAAGGTTTCTTGCGACGCCATACACACGATACTTATCAAAACTATGACTATGGCTATTCAGTCTCAGATTCACAGCAATTTGTTGGTGAATTTACGGGTAAACGTCGTGGTGAAATGGCTGAAGTTGAAGTTAAAAACAAGTTTATCTTAGGTGATAGTTTAGAGCTGATGACCCCAAAAGGGAATGTTGTCTTCAGACTTGAAGCAATGGAAAACCGCAAAGGTGAAACTGTTGATGACGCAAAAGGAAACGGTCACTTTGTTTATATCCCGGTTCCTGAAGAGTTGGATTTAAACTTTGCTCTGTTAATGCGTAACTTGAATGCTGGCCAAGATACTCGTAATCCCGTAGGCAAGTAGTTATGGCATTATTGATCACCAGTAAATGCATTAACTGTGATATGTGTGATCCGGAATGTCCAAATGGCGCGATCTCTATGGGCAACCGGATCTATGAAATTGATCCTAATCTATGTACTGAATGCAAAGGACATTACGACAAGCCCACCTGTCAATCCGTATGTCCGATAACAAACTGCATCATTACCGATCCAGAACACATAGAAACTGAACATCAACTACTTGAAAAATTCGTCGTTATTCAAGGTTTAGCCTAATCATTGTAAAAGAGCCCAATCGTTAAGATTGGGCTCTTTTTATCGGTGTGCTAAGCCTTTACTGTTGAGATAGTTCAACATATGAGGTCGAGATTCTTGTGCTAATTTAGCCGTTACCTCTGTAGACCAAGCCGCTTGCTTAGTATTGGAAGAACGCGTCTGATAATAAGCCCTCATCGTCTCATCATATTGCTCTATTTCAGCATAACTCAAAGCATGGTAGGTATTCTCATGAACAATTACCTCAGGAGATAAACGAGGTTTTAGTTGTGGATTCTGAGCCGGATACCCCAAACACATACCAAATAACACTGCGCAATATGGAGGAAGCTCTAATAACTCATCCACTTCTTTAGGTGAATTTCTTAATCCGCCAATATAAACACCACCCAATCCCATCGATTCTGCCGCCAATAAACAGTTTTGTGCCATGATCCCAGCGTCTACAGCGCCAATCAAAGTGAGTTCAATCAGCTCTGGTTTTACCTCAGGATTAATGGCGTAATGACGTTGGTAGTCAATGCAGAACACTAAAAACTCAGCAGCGCTTGCAACATAAGCTTGGTTGCCCGCCAGTATAGCCAACTGCTCGCGTTTATCTTTATCTGTAACACGAATGATTGAATTAACCTGTAATAGGCTCGATGATGATGCCGCAATACCAGCAGAAATAATTGTACTCAGCTGATCTGGAGTTATCTTCTGATCGGTAAAAGATCGGATAGAACGATGTGCAAGAATAGTTTCAATGACTGGATTCATCTTATATGTTTCCCTACGAGGATATTGCCACTATCTTAGCAAGCATTACCTACTGATGCCGTAAAAATGCAAACTTAAAATTAGCACAGAAAAGATCGGTTTAATGCAGTATGGGGGCGATACTTTTATTGAAGTTATTGAAGAACAGGAATGTTCTAAAAAATAATAAGGAGATAAAAAATAGTAAAAAGCCTCAGCATTTCTGCGGAGGCTTGATAGATGGCAGGGGTGGAGAGATTCGAACTCCCAACACGCGGATTTGGAATCCGCTGCTCTGCCAGTTGGAGCTACACCCCTAAAACTTTATCTTACTCATTGAAGAAAGCCTCAACGTGACTGCTGAGGCTCTTAATAAGTGGCGGAGCGGACGGGACTCGAACCCGCGACCCCCGGCGTGACAGGCCGGTATTCTAACCAACTGAACTACCGCTCCGCAGCGTGTCTGGTTAGACAATATTCAAAGCCTGGCGATGTCCTACTCTCACATGGGGAGACCCCACACTACCATCGGCGCTGTTGTGTTTCACTTCTGAGTTCGGCATGGA
>NZ_CAWNTB010000093.1:0-4113 GCF_963877065.1 Vibrio sp. V01_P9A10T6 | reverse complement strand
TCTTTCCCTTATTGGTCTGAGCATATCTTGTAAGCATTCCTCTAATACTTTTTTTGTTGTTCCATCTCCAAGTCCGCCACGTTGATAATGTTCTTTTAGTTGGTTGATATGATTTTGATCAGGGTGAAATGCATCGAGGTAAGTAAATACGATATTGCCTTGAATAGCACCAGGATCTTCGATTCTTAGGTGGTTAGGATCGGTATACATAGACTTTACTGCAGCAGAGATCTCTTTTTCAGTAGCGCCAAGATTAATGGTATTTCCCATCGTCTTAGACATCTTATTTTTACCATCTGTGCTAGGTAAACGTGATGCGTTGCTTAACAAGGGTCTACACTCGTTCAAAACGATTCGTCCTGCTAATAAATTAATCTTTCTAACTATCTCATTAGTTTGTTCAAGCATTGGCAACTGGTCATCCCCAACTGGAATCAATGTTGCATTAAAGCCAGTAATATCAGCTGCTTGAGATATAGGGTAGGTTAAAAAACCAGCCGGAATTGATCGTTCAAAGCCTTTGCTTTGTATTTCACTTTTGACCGTTGGGTTTCGCTCTAATCGACTGATTGTCACAAGATTGCTGTAGTACATAGTCAATTCAGCAAGAGCAGGGAGTTGTGATTGAAGACAAATTGTAGTTTTACAGGGATCGATACCAACAGCGAGATAATCCGCGACGACATTAAGAATATTAGATGATACTCTCTTCGGATTGTGAGCATTATCAGTAAGACCTTGCATATCAGCAACAAGAACTGTTTGCTCGTGAATATCTTGTAAAGCGACCCGTTGTTTTAAAGAGCCGACATAATGCCCCAGGTGCAATGGGCCAGTAGCTCTATCGCCAGTTAAAATTACTTCCGATTTTTCAGTGTATTGACTTGTATTCATTCATATATCTCCTAGTAAAAATAGATCGCTACTGGAGATACAAAAGAAATTACAGTCTCAGCTACCTTCCAGCAGCTTAAGAATGTAAAAATTCCGCGCCGCTCTAAATAGAGCGCCACCAGAAAAATAATGACGAAGGCGTTGAAATGTTTTTCATTTTTGCAACTTATCAACAATTCTTTTGAAAATCAACTTTATAGAAGAGCGGTTTCTTATCGATAAACTTAGGTAAACACAGTTATCAGAGAAGGAAATTGAAACGCTTTAATAAAAGTAGTGGGTTGCCTAATGTATAATCAAATGATTCTCTGCGCCCCTTGCCCTTGCTGATTAAGATTGTCTTCTGGATTAATTAGGTGACATTTCTTCATACTCAGGCAGCCACATCCGATACATCCTGAAAGATTGTCTTTTAATAATTGGATTTTTGCTATTTTATGGTCGAGGTCTTGCTGCCATTTATTTGCAACTCTCTCCCAATCTCGCTTTGTGGCCGCTTGATTCATTGGTAAGGTGCTTAACTCTTTTGCTATTTCTTCTAATGTAAACCCTACAGATTGAGCTACTTGAACGAGTGCAATTCTACGTAGCATCGAAGGTAAATAACGGCGTTGATTACCATTGGTTCGAAAGGAAGCAATTAAACCTTTAGCTTCATAAAAGCGTAAAGCCGATGCTGCTACACCACTACGTTCGGCTAGCTGTCCAATAGTTAGATAATCATTTCTGCTCACAGTTATTTCAACTTTTGTCAAATTATCGCTTTACTTCAAGTTAACTTGAACTTTTATACTCCTGCTTACTTTTGAATTCAACGTATAAAAGGTCATTATTATGCTAAAAATAAAGCCAGTCTTCCATAATCCACCAGAGATTTTTAATCCAACACCATTTGGTTTTTGTCATACAGTGAAGGCACCAAGCAAAGGAGAGCTAGTTTACATTTCGGGCCAAAGTGGTGGTGAAGGTATTGAACATAAGCTTAGTAGTGATTTTCTTCATCAGACTTGCATTTTATTATCAAACCTAGAGATTGCGCTTAATGCCCATGAGCTTAGTTTTGAGGATGTTCTAAAGATCACTGTCCTTATTGTTGATCATGATAGTGAAAAGCTGAATATTTGGAGTAAAGAGATGCAAGAACGTTGGCCGTTAGATACGTTGCCCGCAAGCACCTTAATTCCAGTACCTAAGTTAGCTCTTGACGGCATGCTAATTGAGGTTGATGTTATTGCATTTAAGTCAGCTTGACTATAGCACTATATTTAAGAGCTCTTTTTTGACACCGAAAGCTTATTGATTGTATTGGGATTTTACTATGCTTAAAAACTACTTAACTCTGCTCGCCATTGGGCTGATTTGGGGATCACAATTTATTTTTCAAGAGAATGCACTAGAGGCATTCAATCCAGTATGGATAGGTACATTGCGTGCAATATTCGGTGCAATCACTTTGTTTATTATCTGTCGGGTCATGCGAATTAGTAGTGATAGTAAACAGTGGCTACTTTATGCTGTCATTGGTTTACTTGAAGCAACGATTCCTTTCATTCTTATACCTTTTGCTCAAAAAGAGTTGAGCAGTTCAGTAACAGCGATATTAATGGGTACACTACCTTTTTATGCACTGCTTCTTGCTCCTGTGTTTATAAAGAATGCTAGGATTAGTAAAGGTAATCTGCTAAGTGTCATCGTGGGTTTTAGTGGTTTAGTTGTCCTTTTTTACCCAGATTTAATGTCAACATCTTCGAGAGTTAGTCTCATTAGCATCCTAGCAGTATTATTTGCTGCGATATGCTTTGCTATTGCTTTGCTCCTGCTCAACCGAGTTAAAGAAGAACATCCCCTGATAGTGGCAAGAAATGTTCTTTTTATGGCGAGTATTCAATTAATTATAATTTCTCTCACCACAACGATGACACTGACACAAAAATCGCCACCTTTGAGCGCCTTTACTGCTGTGATCTATCTTGGTGTGATGTGTGCGGGAGTGGTTTATTATCTCTACATGATGAGTATCAAGAACGCAGGCGCTGTTTTTACTTCGATGACTAATTATCTTGTGCCTGCGATAGGCGTATTAATCTCCGCGCTGGTTACTAATGATAGTATTCAGACTACATCATGGCTGGCTCTTGGGATCATTTTATCTGCTCTTCTAATGAATCAAATGGCTGCAAAGCATGACCAGAAAATGCAGTCAGAGCCTTTGGAATAGATATAGAGCCGTGAATAAAAAATGGACCATAATAATTCACAGTCAATAGAGGGGCAGACTGAGCGCTAGTAATGATCCATTACAATGTGGTTCTTATATAATTGTAATCTTCATATTAGTTCCTTTTTAAAAGTAAATTATTAGCTTTATCAGATGACGAATTTGTACGAGGGGCTGCCAAAGCGATAGCAACTAGGACAAACATTGCCCCTAATAATTGAAGCCACGTTAAGGTTTGATCGAGAATGAGATAACCCAACACACATGCAGACACGCTACTGAGAAAACCGAGAAAAGAAACGGTAACCGGTGGCAGCTTTTCTATTCCTCGAAACCATAAGGAGTAGCCCAAAATTGCGCCTATTACACTCAGATACAGATATCCAATATAATTTGACAAACTAAAATGTTCAGGAAGCCCTTCAATCCATAAGGCTACTGGCAGCAGCATGAACCCACCAAAAAGCAGTTGCCAACCGGTGAAACTCAGTAAAGTTATCTCTCTAGGTCTTTCCCATTTTTTTGTTAATACAACCCCAGAAGCCATACTTAATGTACCAATAGAAGCAACAACAACTCCTAATAAATTGATCTGTACAGCACTGTTGATGACCAGCAAGACAATACCTGAGATTCCAACCACACTAGCCCAAATTTGACGCGATGATAGCTCTGATTTTAGCCACTTCCAGCTTAGTAGGAGTACGAACATAGGCTGGATAGACATCACTATCGACGCCATCCCCCCAGGTAGATAAGTCGCAGCAAAGAATAGACAGTAGAAAAACAAGCCAATATTTAAAAAGCCAAGTAACGCAAGACGGCTCAGCCACTTGCTATCAGGTAACGTCTTGCTAATTAAGACTAGAAACAAACCTGCCGGCAAAGCTCGAATTGTTGATGCAAGCAACGGTGACTCTGCTGGCAACAACTCAGTGGTAACAATATAAGTACTTCCCCAGACAATCGGTGCTATAGCGGTTAAACCGATTGTCCTTATC
>NZ_CAWNTB010000092.1:0-4120 GCF_963877065.1 Vibrio sp. V01_P9A10T6 | reverse complement strand
CTATCTATCCTGTGGATTAAGTCAAAAGAGCCTCAAGATTAAGACTTTCTGTTTCAAAAGTCACCTATATCGTGTGATTCTATGGTCAAAAAAGGCACCGGAGTGCCTTATAACAAATCAACAATTACACGTAAAAATGAGTACTGTCCTAATCATATTTCACGCTTTCACAAGATTTATCAACAACCTATTGATAAGTCGTCACTAGGCTATTTTCCTCGCCAAAACCATTGGCAATGTACTGGTCAGCGCTAGGATCGTTAACCCATTGTTGGTCATCCAACAAGTAACGAAATTGAAATTCAGCATCTTTAGGCAAACGGGTTTTAAATTTAAAACTATTACTTTTCGCCACCTTTTTCATCGGTTCTGGTTGCCAGTCAAGAAAGTCCGCCACTATCGCAACATTGCCAGCCGTATCTGGGGCGTCCACTTCAAAGGTCACTTCGACTTCTTCTTTTGTTTTAAAAAAACGTTTATTGATCATCACAAACTCCATCTCTGTATAAAAAACATCCTACCTAGTGAATCATAAGAAAATAGACTCACATCCACAACTCTAAATAGTAAAAATTCCGCCGCCGAACCACTATATTTATAACCTCCGTTGAATATTCACCCCTCTTTACAGCATTTTAAATGAGCGTAGAATCCACCGCGCTTTCTATTTTCCCCTATTTTCAATAAGGTTATCAATTATGTTTGCCGTATATGAATCCTATAAAGCCGGTCTGCTACGACCAAAACAGTGGCTAAATAATATCAGTGCAGGTTTGATTGTAGGGGTTGTCGCTCTGCCACTGGCGATGGCATTCGCTATTGCTTCTGGCGTGAAACCGGAGCAAGGGATATACACCGCCATTATTGCAGGCGTTATCGTTTCACTGTTTGGCGGCTCGCGAGTGCAGATAGCCGGCCCAACGGGCGCTTTCATCGTGATACTCGCTGGAATTGTTAGCCAGTATGGGGTCAGTGGGTTGCAGATAGCCACTATGATGGCCGGTGTGATTCTATTGGTTCTGGGGGTCGCAAAACTCGGTAGCATCATCCGCTATATTCCTGACCCCGTAATCGTCGGCTTCACCAGCGGTATCGGTGTCATCATCTGGGTTGGGCAATGGCAAGAATTCTTCGGCCTCCCCAAAATCGAAGGTGAGCATTTTCATCAAAAATTAGTGTCTATTTTCCATGCCTTTCCGCAGATGGATTGGGCCACCACAAGCCTTGCATTATTTTCACTCGCGCTGGTTATCTTCGGCCCTAAGATCCCGAAGCTCTCGAAAGTGCCAGGGCCACTGCTTGCTCTCGTCACAGTTACCGTGTTGCAATATTTTGTTGGCTTTGAAGGGATCCGCACGATTGGATCGGCTTTTGGAGGCATACCTCAAGGACTGCCAGAGTTTTCGCTTCCAGAAGTTAGCTTCTCTCAAATTATTCTATTGATTGGCCCTGCTTTTGCGATTGCCATGCTAGGTGCGATTGAATCATTGCTTTCTGCGGTGGTCGCCGATGGTATGGCGGGCACCAAACACAACTCAAACCAAGAATTAGTCGGCCAAGGTATCGCTAATATCGTGGCTCCTCTCTTCGGTGGTATTGCAGCAACAGGCGCCATTGCACGTACTGCAACCAATATACGCAACGGGGGGACAAGCCCACTTTCGGGCGTGGTGCACTCGCTCACTCTGGTCATTATCCTTATTGCACTTGCACCATTAGCCGTCAATATTCCACTGGCAGTACTCAGTGCGATTTTGTTCGTCGTAGCATGGAATATGAGTGAAGTTCCCCACTTTATTAAATTGGTTAAACGTGCACCCAAAGCCGATGTGGTTATTTTGTTGCTAACCTTTGGATTAACCGTGTTTGCTGACTTAGTTGTCGCCGTCAATATCGGGGTGATCATCGCTACCCTTCACTTTGTAAAACGCATGGCATCTAGCGTTGAAGTGAAAGCCAGTACACACCATGAACTCAGTGCTGACCTGCTTCGTCATGGTCAAACTCAGTTACCAAGAGAGCTCGCCGTTTACGCCTTAGAAGGCCCATTTTTCTTTGCTGCAGCTGAAACCTTTGAGCGTGTGATGAGCAGCATTCAAGAGCAGCCAGAAATTTTAATTATTCGCCTTAAATGGGTTCCATTTATGGACATTACCGGCCTGCAATCCATTGAGGAAATGATCGAAAACTTCCACAAAAAGAATGTGCAAGTGTTGATCTCTGGTGCAAATACTCGTGTTGCAATGAAACTGAAAAAAGCGGGGATTGTTGATTTGGTCGGTGAAGATAATTTCTTTAGTCAATTCGATGATGCGCTTAGCGTTAGCCTACAACGTTTGAATATCAGTACAGCTCAATAGAGCTCATTGGACCTATACATTTTTGGCCTTTAGCCTCCGGTTAAAGGCCTTTGACTGACCCATCCCTCTTACCTTAACCACCCAATTTTCCGCAACCCTCCTTAACTCTTTTTAAAACGCACGCCTCAACCACCAACAGATTATTAACCAATGCAACAATAACAAAACAAATGACCGTATTATCTGAGAATGACAGCTCTTTTGTTTGAATACTTAACCTTTGTTAATGAATAGTATTGCAAGCCATTTTAAAAATAGATATTCTTGCCTGCAGTGACTAAATAGAGCTATTTAGTGCATTTTTATGCCACCAGTTGGTGGCTATTGACCCGCAGTAATACGAGACACGACATGCAAGATAACGCTCAAACTATTGAAGCTCCTGTAGCACCAACACAAAGTAGCTTTTGGATGTTTTTCATCCCTTCGTTAATTGGTCTATTTCTGTTTATGGCGCCAATTAGCTACCAAGGTGACTTAACCATTCCAGTTGCCGTCCTTGCTAAATCTATCCAAGCTATTTTGGGCGATTACCTTGTTGCAATAGTGACAGTGATCATCGCCTTTATGTCTGCAGCTTCTATTTTATGTAAAATTTTTCAACCTGCATTTATTACAAAGAGTCCTTTCTTAAATGGGCTTTTTAATCCATCGGCTCTTTGGTTAGCCGTCCGTGTATTTGGTGGTATCGCCGTCATCATGACATTTTTCCAAATCGGCCCTAAGGCTATCTGGGAAGAAAACACTGGCGGTATGGTTCTTGAGGGTTTATTGCCCACTTTATTTTCTGTATTTATTTTTGCAGGGCTTTTGCTGCCTTTACTGCTTAACTTCGGGCTACTGGAGCTATTTGGTAGTTTATTAAGCAGAATCATGCGTCCAGTTTTCAACCTTCCAGGCCGTAGCGCAATCGACTGCATGGCTTCTTGGTTGGGCGACGGTAGTGTCGGTATTTTGCTGACCAGCAAACAGTACGAAAGCAAATTCTACACACAGCGTGAAGCCGCTATTGTTGGTACAACGTTTTCTGCCGTTTCAATTACCTTCAGCTTAGTCGTTATTGCGCAAGTTAAGCTAGAGCATCTGTTCCTACCTTTTTATGGCACCATTTGCCTTGCAGGCTTTGTTGCAGCGATCATCATTCCTCGCCTGCCACCATTAAGTTTCAAAAAGAACACTTATATTGATGGTACCTCTCCAGTTAAAGATGCCGATGCAGTTCCAAGCGGCCATACCTCGTTCTCATGGGGGATGGAATTAGCACTGGCGAAAGCAAGCCAAGTTAAATCTGCAAAATCGATCTTCGCTGAAGGCATGCGTAATGCTGTTGATATGGTGTTTGGTGTGCTACCTGTCGTGATGGGCTTGGGTACTCTGGCTCTGATTGTTGCAGAATACACCTCTGTATTTTCTGTATTGGGCCAACCGTTTATTCCTTTTCTAGAATTACTTGGTGTACCAGAAGCGGTTCAAGCATCTCAAACCATTGTGGTCGGTTTTGCGGATATGTTTATTCCCGCGATTCTTGCAGCTTCCATTGATAATGAAATGACGCGTTTCGTGATTGCGGCCATGTCAGTGACTCAGTTGATCTATATGTCTGAAGTGGGTGCATTAATGTTAGGCAGCAAAATTCCTGTCAACATACTTGAGCTGTTTGTCATATTTATTCTGCGTACGCTCATTACACTGCCAGTGATAGCTGGTGTAGCACATCTCATTTTTTAGTAAACAATGCAGCAGTAACGGCACTAATAACA
>NZ_CAWNTB010000091.1:0-4135 GCF_963877065.1 Vibrio sp. V01_P9A10T6 | reverse complement strand
GGCAATACTTACCTCTATCTTTTATTTATCCTCTATCTATCTAACTTATGATAAAAATATTAATGTGAATTTTTTGTAAATAAATTGTATTTTTATTTCTGATTAAGATTTAAATTCAACAAATAAGAGTGAATATGAATAAGTAGTCGGTTATTGTGGATAATAAAAACACACATTGTTGCGGGGTTGTTTCATTAGAATAACTAATTTGAATGTGGAAAATTTGTCATTTTTTAACCAAAAAAATATCACCTAGAATTCGTTTCAACAAAGTAAGTTACCGAATTAATAGAGAGGCTATCATGGCACAAGCAATGAATATGGGTACGATTACAGCACCTACCTCTATGGATAAAAAAACCTACGCGGTTAACTTCAAAGGATTGATTGCACATTTAGTTGACATTCTGTTTGTCGACCACAGCGAACCTCGCAGCTACTATGCGAATAATTTGTCTGGTCACATGCAGAAAGATATCGGTTTATACCGTTAATTCAGTGTGTAGAGATATAAAAGCCGACTGATTAAATCGTCGGCTTTTTTGTATTTAAAATTGGTATGTTAACCGCTAGTTTCACTGATCATCGTTCCGAAAAAATGGCGCAAACCAAGTTGCGCCTTTTTTATTCGTCAATGACTCTTATTTTTTGCGACTGTATTCAGCAATGATATACATCGATTGGCCATTGGCTTTGCCAGAGATCAACTTAGGATC
Organism: Vibrio sp. V01_P9A10T6; assembly: GCF_963877065.1. Lineage (NCBI taxonomy): Bacteria > Pseudomonadati > Pseudomonadota > Gammaproteobacteria > Vibrionales > Vibrionaceae > Vibrio > Vibrio sp. V01_P9A10T6. The sequence goes on along the minus strand of NZ_CAWNTB010000091.1, from coordinate 3,419 downwards.
GTCGCTTAAACTGATGCCGCGAACCACAGTACCCTGTTTAATGACTTGGCTTGAGCCTTTGATCGGTAGATCTTTAATGATGGTCACGTCGTCTCCTTTCTTGAGTTCTACGCCATTCACATCACGAGGTTTTTCCGAATCATCATCCATACCAATTTCAGCCCATTTTGCGGCTTCTTCTTCAAGATACATCATATCAAGTAGGTCTTGAGCCCAGCTTTCAGTGGCCGAAAGACGCTTGAGTTGACGCCACGCCAGCACCTGAACGGGTTGCTCTTGGCTCCACATGCTGTCGTTCAAACAACGCCAATGGTTCATATCTACTGTTTCTGGGTTCTCAATTTGACCTTTGCAGATATCACACAACATAACGGCATGGTCAACAGTAACCATAGTGTGTGGTGCTACCACAAATGGAGCTAATGGAGATTCTGATGAACAAAGCTCACATTTTGATTGGCTGCGTTCAAGTAAAGTTGCTTCAGTAGACATAGTACCCACCTTGTAAAAATATGTAAGCGCGTATTATCCACGTTACGACTGGAATTAAAAGGGGAGATGGCAAAAAGCTTGGTATTCGTGAGGGAATTGAACTAAGTCATCTTCAATCATAAGAAAATGGGCATCGTGCTTTACGCTGTTATTGCTCAAAGGCATAATGAACGCCGTTTTTATGTTTGCGTGCAGGTATCACTGTGGAACTCCTTTCCGCTCCATTTTTAGGAAAATCACTTCGTCTCGAAGGTTCAATGTCAGGCTGGCAGCAACTCTATTGGGATAATCAACTGGTCGCGCAATGCGATGCAACAGGGGATAACGAGGCAGCAACGACCCATAGATTTCAGTTATTAAGTGGTGAAACGCCGATCCAATGTGAGCTAAATGTCGAGCTGAGTTGGCAACCTTTTAAACTGAGTTATCAGGCATTGGTGAATGGTGACATTGTCACGCAGGGCGAGCGTTCAGAAAAAGACATTGAAAAACAAACACCTTATAGCCCGCCAAAGCCGGAACGACGTTTTAGCCTTATCGGCCTAGTATCGCTTGGCATGAAAGCACTGAAAAGTGCCAAGCTGATTAAAGTCGTTTTGGCGTCAGCAAGTATCGCAGCTTATTCGTGGTTATTTTCCTTCCAGTTTGCTATGGCGCTTATTGCCTGTTTGGTGTTCCATGAATTTGGCCATATCAAAGCGATGAAGTATTTTGGTATGAAGACTAAAGGTATTTATCTCATTCCATTTCTTGGTGGCTTGGCATTAAGTGATAAAAAAATCAATACACGTTGGCAAGACGTAGTGATCTCAATTATGGGGCCATTTTTTGGTTTGCTGCTCTCGGTTGTGCTGGTTGTCGTGTATTGGATAACGGGAGAGATGTTTTTTGCCGGCCTTGCTGTTTTTAATGCCTTTCTCAATCTATTCAATCTATTGCCTATATTGCCGCTTGATGGTGGTCACGTGTTAAAAAGCATCAGCTTTTCTATGAACAGCACTTTGGGGATTGCGTTATGTGCTCTTGCGGCGATCGCTGGTGTCATTCTGAGCTATTGGCTTGGATTAACCCTGTTCGGCTTTTTATTGATTATGGGCAGCATTGAAATTGTGATGGAATGGAAGCAGCGTCATCAAAGTCATTTGCTACCTCTGAATCGATATGGACAAATTGTAGCTTCACTTTGGTATGTCGGCCTAGTGGCTGCGCTTATCGCTATTATTTGGGGTTTTGCAACGACAGGGGATGAGCTGCTACAACTGCCATTACGCATTTTAGGTACTTGAGTCGGTACGTTGACACTTGTAAGCCATGTATAAGAGCACTTTTTGTGCTCATCTTTAAGTGCTTAAATGACTTCTATGAAGAGGCTTCTTAGCACCGATAAACTGCTAATGATAACACTGCAGTTAATATTTATGAGCGATCGGATCTGTCTCGAAAATGTTTAGTTGGCTGGATCTCAATCACTGGAACTGACTGATTACTCGCTGCAAGTCATTACCTTTTAAGTATAGAATGAACCTCTTTTACGATGAATGAGACAAAAAAGCATGGATATTTGGAAGAAGCCTATCGATTTAATAACGTTAAACGCCACCTCCAAAAACACCTTGATAGAGCATCTCAATATTATTTATACCGATTATACTGATCACTCTTTGTCTGCGACCATGCCTGTTTGTCACTTTACCCACCAGCCGCTTGGTATGTTGCATGGTGGGGCCTCGGTGGTACTTGCGGAAACGTTAGGTTCAGTTGCCGCGAATTTCAGTGTGGATCAAGAACACTATTGTGTAGGGTTAGACATTAATGCTAATCATGTCCGCGCCATGAGAGAAGGGATGGTCATAGGAACGGCGACACCTATTCATCTTGGTATTTCAACACAAGTATGGCAAATCAATATCACTGATGAGCGCGAACGTTTAGTGTGCACCAGCCGTTTGACGGTCGCAGTACAAAAAATTCGTAACCGTTCTCAAGCTATCAAGGTTGATTTATAAAATGGTGATTGAATTTTCAGGTGGAAAAATCATCGTAACACCCCATGAATTAGTGGTACGAGTATTGGGTGATCTCGCCATTACGCTACAAGCCCAAGCCGATGCTGTTCAGCTTATTGGGAGAGGGGCGAATGTCATCTCTGTAAATTGCTCAGAAAGTAAATGGTCGATTAAGTTGGACAACGAAGAGCAAATTCAACAACTTTCTCAGCAACTCGGCTGTAATATTCTCTAAACAGTGATTAAGGCTATTGCATAACCAATATAAAATGAGGAAACTATCTCTGTTTTTTATAAATTGAGATTTCCTCTTTATGAGTAGCCCACGACTTCGCGTTCAATTTGAATCCTTATTTGAGCACTTTAACGGCCAAGATGTTGGTGTCCAGTTAGAAGAGATCACCGAGATCCTTTTCTGCACACGTCGTAATGCGCGTATTGTTCTAAATAAAATGGAGGATGAAGGCTGGATTGAATGGCGTCCTGCTGCGGGTCGTGGAAAATTATCCGATCTCATTTTTAAACGTAGTCGCAGTGATGTCAGTGAAAACCTTGCGCGTCGATACTTAGATGAAGGTAAAATTGGACACGCATTTTCGGTACTGGACCAAGATGCTGCGAAACTGACGCAAGTGATCCAAAGCTATCTTGGTGTTCAGCATCAAGAAGGGCTGCAAGTCATACGGCTGCCTTATTATCGCCCGCTTTCGATGCTAAACCCTCTAAAATCGATGCGTCGATCTGAGCAACATATCGTAATGCAAATTTTTAGTGGGCTAACGCGGCTAGATGAATATGAACAGCTGCAACCAGATCTCGCTCATACGTGGGAATCGGTGACAGCAACACATTGGCGTTTTTATCTTCGCCCAGGGGTTCGTTTCCACAATGGTGATTTACTTACCACCGACGGTGTTATCC
>NZ_CAWNTB010000090.1:0-4342 GCF_963877065.1 Vibrio sp. V01_P9A10T6 | reverse complement strand
CTGCTACTAACTGACGTGACGCCAAATACCCTCCTAAATCAAAGTCTCATTTACTGGAGCCTATCTAATAAAACTAATAAAAAATAATTAAATAAACCTAGGCTAGGTTAACTCTATGAAAATAATATCATCTTTAGGCTCACGGCTGACAAACAGTCTGCCTATTGAAAAAAAACAGCGGGCTCTGGTAGAGTTCGTCATCAATACTTATCAACCACAGCAACGGGCTGATCTTTTCCGCGCCCTTACAGAGCACCGCAAAAACCAATTACTCAACCTATTTCCTGAACATCACAATAAAAGCTTCTCAATGCTGTTTGAATTGATGGACTACCGAGAGCTCATCCGGCGCTATCCGAATACATTCGGTGAAGAGATAGCACATCTTGAGCAAACCGTCAGCGAGTGTTATTCGCATTGGCTAGATTTCTGGTGTGAATGCGAAATTGCGGCTATAAAAACACTATTCCCTATCGAAGCGGATGCTCCTCATCGTATCGAACTGCCACTTAAAGACTGTGCCTACCGTGGTTTTTTGATCGACCAGATAGAGGATTCTGAACTTTGGGTCACAACGCCCAGTCACCCGCAAAAAATGCCCATCAAAGATGCGATCACCTTGAGCAATCTTGAGCTATTTATTAAAGGCGAAAAGTGGTACGAGATGCTGTCTTTATTGTCCTTATCACAAAAAGGGAAGCACTTTGTTTTACTCAAGCATCCTAATAACGAAGCATCTCCCACACTGGTCGCTTCAATGTTGGTACAAGATTGGTCAGTAAATCAGACTTGGCTTAGTTACGCACAGCAATTCAGTAACGAACAGTGGCAATTCTGTTTACCCGATCATAGTTACGATGTTTTGATGGAATTACAGCTTTTCAAACCAGCACTGTCGAAATGCGACTCTCTCCCAGAATTCGATCATCAATTTCGGCGACAATTGACTGGTACGCAAGCGGTCTGTGAAGTGCTGCGTTTAACCGTCAGTGGTAACGCTCAACAAAAGCTCTATTTTCTCTACCTTGCTCAAAAAAAGCTCATCCAAATACTAAATCAAATGGGGTATAAAATTGGTTTCACCATTATCGAACAACCTTTCATACTCAATTTTTATCAAACTATCGAACCAAAATCGTATTTCCGTTCTGGATATAACGACTTAAATAATAACGGAAAACAAAGTTATCGTGGATTCTGGATGATTGAAAGGATGGATAAGGTTTTCAGTGATACCAATTTTCGTGACTATCGACATGCAGTTTCTCAGCGTAGGAAGTACGATTTAACCAAAAGGAAAGAGAAAGAGTATGCTTAACCTCAACTTAGATCCAATTCTCTATCCCAAAGCGATAACGCTTATCGCAGCAGTAGCCATGGTGCTCGTTTGGTTAACTTACTATTGCTATCGTCTTAAACAAAAAAATGAAGTAATTTTTGGCACACACCACGCCTCCTACATCGCTTATTCCTCGTGTATCATCGCTTGGATAGGAAGTAATGCATATTTCCATACTGATTGGCTAATTGAGCTTGGTGTAAATAGAGCAATCTTTATGGCAGAAATTGCCAATATTTCTGCATCCCTTGCATTTGTTTTTGCCTACTATTTCTCATGTCAGCTCTCTGCCGAACAAAGAAAAGGCAAAGTACACCTTTGGCAACGGCTGATATTTATTACTATAGCGGCCTACTCCGTACTTATTAACTTGCAATCTAACCTCACGGTGAAACATGTTGATATTGTCGGACCGAGCGAGTTTGTCATTGAATTTGGGCCCCATACGCCTTACTTCTTTAATGCCATGCTATGTTCAGTGATACTGACGTTATTCAACTTGGTCGTGATGCGAACCAATAGTAGTAAGTTAGCACTGGCCAAAACCAATTATATTATTGCAGGTATATTGGTATACATGCTTTCAACACTAGTTATCCACATAGGAATCACCTTTTTCTTTCAAGATTTCTCACTCTCTTGGCTACCTCCGGCACTCTCCATCAGCGAAATGATGTTTGTTGGCTATGCTCTTATCACTTCACGCTTCTACAGTGTGAAATACCTTGCTTACCTATGTCTCAATACTGCGTTAGTATGTGGGGTTTTATTCATACCGCTCGGCGCGATCTTCATCCCTCTCACCGACAGCAACCAATGGCTGATTGCAATACCACTCTGTGCACTTATTGGTATTACTTGGAATCCACTCTACAAACGCTTGAGCCGTTACGCCTCTTTACTGATTTACGGCAATCAGCAGACTCCTGTAGAGCAAATTCTCGCTTTGGAAGACGATTTCAAGCGGTCAATTGATGATGCGATGCGCCGTTTAGGCCAGTTATTATACATCGCCGATGATAAGCTGCAGTTCGTTAATAGTAACTATAACGAAACCGTCTACGAACGTTACCTTTCATCCAAACAAACCGCACTAGTGTTTGATGAATTGTTTGAAAAATTAGACAACAAAACCGCGGCAAAAAACTCGATCAAAGCCCTTTATGACAAAATGAGCTCAAACAATACAGCGTTGGTTATGCCACTGTTTGGCCACAGCAAATTGGTCACACATTTATTAATCTCGCCACACAAAATCAATAATCAGATGTTTTCTAATGAAGAAATCGCTGCACTTCAAACCTTGCTAACCCGAATACAAAGTATTATTGAAGCGGATAGACGTGTCTGCCAAAGTCGTGCATTAGCGAATTCAATTGCGCATGAAATGCGTAACCCGCTCGCTCAAGTACAATTGCATTTTGAAATTTTAAAGCAACATATTGATAGTCAAGCGCCCGCACAACAAATTAAACAGGATATTGAGAACGGCCAAGCGGCTATTCAACGTGGGCGACAGTTGATTGATATTATCTTGCGCGAGGTCAGCGATAGTTCGCCTGAACACGAACCGATTACGATGACGTCGATCCACAAAGCCGTTGATCAGGCGGTCAGTCAATATGGCTTTGAGAACGAGAAAGTAATTGAGCGAATTCACTTACCACAACAAGATGACTTCGTAGCAAAACTTAATGAAACCTTATTCAACTTTGTTATTTTCAACTTGATTCGTAACGCAATTTATTATTTTGATTCCTACCCAAATAGCCAAATTGAGATCACAACTCAAATCGGTACTTATGAAAATATTTTAATCTTCAGAGATACAGGCCCGGGGATTGACGACGCCATTTCTTATAAGATTTTCGATGACTTTTTCTCTTATCAAAAAAGCGGAGGCAGCGGTCTGGGGCTCGGCTATTGCCAGCGTGTCATGCGCTCTTTTGGCGGCCGAGTTGAATGCAAATCGAAACTGGGGAGTTTACGGAATTCCACTTATACTTTCCTATGGTACCCAATGCTCCCCAAGCCGACTCGCTTCGTACTCCTGATTTCAAAAGTTGGCAACAACCTAAACCGAATACAGAGCAAAGAACCGTTGACAATATACAACCAATCGATCAGTCATTTCTAATCAATAACAAAGCCCCCACGGTGCTCATCGTTGACGATAAAGAAGTACAACGCTCACTAGTTCAAATGTATCTGAACCAACTTGGTGTTAACAACTTGCAGGCAAACAACGGTGAAAATGCAGTAGAAATCTTTAAAGCGAATTCCATCGATTTGATTTTGATGGATATTCAAATGCCAGTTATGAATGGTTTTGAAGCCAGCCAAATCATTAAGGCGCATTCTCCGCAGGTTCCGATCATTGCGCTGTCAGGTGAATCTGGCGAACGTGAGCTAGAAATGATTAGCAAGCTGATGGACGGTCGTTTAGAGAAACCGACGTCATTAAATGCGTTACAGCAAGTAATCAGCCATTGGTTAAATAGAGACGTTGTACCCAATGCTCATACAGCAAAGAGTGGAACGGTTATTTGACGTAATTGAAGACACCAACATCCAAAGAAAAACTCAGCCAGTACCAAAACCATTTCGGTGCTGGCTGACATTTTAAAACCGCATAATCTATTATAAACCGTCTACTACCTACACTCGCCAAGCCTTGACCTCAGCGACCCCAAGTGGTTCTAGCTGAATATCTAGTGAACCCATGCAAGTTATACATGCAATAATTACATGTGCACCTTGTTTCAAATCTCATTTCATGAACGACAGGGTTGAGCACCTCACCTTTTCAGTCTATTGTTTGTAGCGAAAGACAGGTTCGACTTAAACAACACCTTTGCTTGCACACTTTTAGCCGCCTATTTTTGGCGGCTTTTTTCTTGCTAGGCAATTATTTTCTTTTTAACAGCGCGATACACTCTTCGTAGTGGGGGGTACTATTGATGTCCCACAACTGTTTCGAAGCATAATGGGCAAAATCATCAT
>NZ_CAWNTB010000089.1:0-4345 GCF_963877065.1 Vibrio sp. V01_P9A10T6 | reverse complement strand
ACCGATAACATTGCGCTGAATAGCCAAGTGCGTTGGTTAGGTACCTCTGTTGACAACGAAACTTCAGCAACCTGCACACTGCCCTCTTCAGAAACGTGCGCGATTCGTTTTAAATCTGATTGGATCAATCAATTTTCGGCTAATATCGGCCTGACAGTTCGTTTTTAAACCAAGATAAAATTGTGGTGTGATTCACTAGTGAGTGTATGTTTTTCAGTCATACACTCTTCGACAAAAAATAGTTTTATCATTTATATTTTTTAGACAATGAAGTTATAAATTCCATTCTTATTAAAAAATGACGTTCATTCCACCTAAATACCAATTAATTAACAACTAATACACCATCAAAAAACCAGGGAATAACATTTACAATCTATTGCCTTAACTTAGATTAGTCTGTAGTCTCGAACCCATGCGTAGCTGATTATTTCAGATACAGCAAACACACATCGAACTATTAAGAACAATATTCTGAGTTCTCGGAAAGCTGACAACATATAACACTAACTTTTTGCCAGTTCATGGATGATGGCGCAAATATTCACGGTCTATTTAGTGTACCGATAGTATTCATCACTCCAACACTGGCTCCGCAGCCGAAGAGAAGCTTCATACCTCAGGGAAGTCGTAAAGGAGTAAACAATGAAGCGAGAACAATGGGGATCCCGTGCAGGGTTCATTCTGGCTGCCGTAGGTTCGGCTATCGGTCTTGGAAACATATGGCGTTTCCCTTATATGGCTTATGAGAATGGGGGTGGTGCATTCTTCATCCCTTACCTTTTCGCCATGATCACAGCGGGTATACCGTTTATGATCCTAGAGTTCAGCATGGGTCAAAAGCATCGCGGTTCAGCACCAGCCACTCTGGCTAAAATTCACGCAAAATTTGAATGGTTAGGTTGGTTCCAAGTAGGGGTTGCCGCTATTATTGCTGTGTATTATGTGGCCGTTATTGGCTGGGCTATTTCCTACTTTGGTATGTCGTTTACACAAAGTTGGGGAACCGATACTAATGCTTTCTTCTTTAGCAACTATTTAGCACTAGGCGATAATTCACCGACCAATCTCGGTAGTATTCAATGGAAAATCGCCATTGCAATGCTGATTGCATGGGCCATTACTTATGCTGCTATCGTCGGTGGAGTGAAATCTGGAATCGAACGCGCTTCAAAAATCATGATGCCAATACTGTTTATCATGGTACTGCTTTTGATTGGCCGCATGATTTTCCTACCAGGTGCATTAGATGGTGTGAACTACATGTTTGAGCCTGACTTTGACAAGATCTGGGATGTGAAGGTTTGGGCTGCTGCTTATGGACAGATTTTCTTCACCCTAAGTATTGGTTTTGCCATCATGCTGGCGTATTCCAGCTACCTTCCTGAGAAATCAGACATAACGAATAACGCCTTCATGACAGTATTGATCAACTGTGGTTTCTCAATTCTGGCGGGGATTATGATTTTCTCTGTTCTTGGCTACATGGCTCATGAACAAGGCAAACCGTTGACAGAAGTCGTGTCTGCGGGCGTTGGGCTTGCATTCGTTACGTTGCCAGCGGCTATCAACCTATTGCCAGCGCCCTATATTCTTGGGCCAATCTTCTTCTTTGCACTTGTTGTTGCAGGCCTAAGCTCACACATATCAATCATTGAAGCCGTCACCTCAGCCGTCATCGATAAGCTAAAATGGAGCCGTAAAAAGGCCGCTAATGTAGTTATCAGCGTAGGGTTTTTGGTTTCAATGGCCTTTGCGACCAACGGTGGCCTGTTGCTGCTCGACCTTGTCGACCACTTCGCAAACAACGTGGGCATTATGGCGAGCTGTCTAGTGGAACTTACGCTCATGGCATGGCTATTTAAGATTTCTGACGTACGCAAATACGTGAACAGCATTTCCGATTTCAATATTGGCGTGTGGTTTGATATTTGTCTGCGCTTTATCTCACCTGTAATTTTGGCCATTATTGTCGCCACAAAACTGAACGCTCTATTCACAGAAGGTTACGGTGGTTATGACCTCACCCTAGGATGGGTAATGATCGGGTTACTATTCGCTATAGGCTTAACAATCAATGCAACAAGCCGCAAGGAGTGCAACTAATGACGACAAGTGCAATTATTATGATGATTATTGGTTTGGGCATTACGTGGGGTGGCGCCGCCATCTGCATTAAAAAAGCCATGAACAAACAATAATCCTGTTGATTCTAAAAGCCGATGTCATCATCGGCTTTTTTATGCCTGTCGACAACCGCTACACCTACCTCTTGAAGCCAAACCTATTCATGCCACCCAAACCACAGCAAAATTAAACAAGTGATGTGAATAAAGGAATAGAGCGAAATAGCCCTTACTTGATTATCGTTTGAGATAAAAGAGAGTTAAGTCAACAAGCCAAGCGTGAGATCCGTCTTATCGCCGCAAGCGGACAACTCAACTAATAAATGAGATGGCAATGATCAACTTATAAAAATAGGGAATGGCTGATGAGCGAGTTAGCGGCAAAAGAAAAGGAGGCTTTCGCCTCCTTTTTTATAGGGGAATGAAAAGATATGAATTAACCGTGGTTACGGATCCACTCATCCATTTCAGTTTTAAGGTTGTCAGACTTAGTACCAAAGATAGCTTGAACGCCACCCGATACAACAACAACACCCGCAGCACCAAGCTGTTTCAATTTCTCTTGGTTTACTGCTTCTGTTTTAGCAACAGAAACGCGTAGACGAGTAATACATGCATCTAGGTTAGTGATGTTTTCTTTACCACCAAAGGCCGCAACAAGTTCACCAGCTAACTCACTACCTGTAGCAGAAGAAGCTTCTTCAGATTCATCTTCACGACCTGGAGTTTTCAGGTTCATCGTACGGATAACGAAAGTAAACACGACATAGTATAGAACTGCATAAGCAATACCTAGACCAACCAATAGCAACATGTTTTCAGCACGAGGAGATTGAACAACAAAGTCAATGAAACCGTTCGAGAACGTGTGACCGTGAACAACACCTAGAGCGTTAGTCAATACATAAGCAAGACCAGCTAGCAAAGCATGAACAACATAAAGTACTGGAGCGATGAATAGGAACGAGAACTCAATAGGTTCTGTAATACCCGTTAGGAATGAAGTCAATGCAGCTGACGCCATGATACCCATTACTTTGGCACGGTTTTCTGGTTTAGCACTGTGTGCAATTGCAATTGCTGCAGCTGGAAGACCGAACATTTTGAATAGGTAGCCACCCGCTAGTTGACCGAAACCGTTACCTGCAGCGCGAGACGCATCATCAGCAGTCAAGAAACAAGTCATGATACCGTGAACGGTAGTACCTGCATTGTTGGTACATGTACCTGCTTCATAGAAGAAAGGCACGTTCCAGATGTGGTGAAGACCAAATGGAATCAATGAACGCTCAACAACACCGTAGATACCAAATGCGGTTACTGGGTTTTGGTTAGCAGCCCAATCAGAGAATGTTGCGATAGCTGAACCTACAGGAGGCCAAATGATAGATAAAACAATACCTAGAGCAATCGCAAGGAAACCCGTAATGATTGGTACTGCACGTTTACCCGCGAAGAAGCCAAGATATTCAGGAAGTTGAATTTTGTAAAAACGATTGAATGCCCAAGCAGCAACACCACCTGCAAGGATACCACCAAGAACGCCCGTCTCGATGTTATCAACACCCATTACGACTGCCATTACTTTTAGCGTCGCAACCATGATGCCATAGCCAACAATTGCTGACAGGCCTGAAACACCATCGTTATTCGTGAAGCCTAATGCTACACCTACTGCAAAGAGTAGTGCCATTTGACCAAAAACCGAACCACCAGCTTGTTCCATTAAATGTGAAACAACTTCTGGTAGCCAGCTAAAGTTCGCTGCACCCACACCAAGCAAAATACCCGCAACTGGTAAAACTGATACTGGAAGCATCAGAGCCTTACCAACTTTCTGCAGGTTTGCAAAAAGGTTTTTAAACATGTTTATGCTCCTGATTAAGTTATTAGAATTGTTTGGGTTCTAACGGCACACCCCCGTAGCCTAAATGTTAGCACCCAATGAAAATGTAACCACATATCGCATTATATTTTTCGCCTCTAAATATATCTTGATGCCACTCAAACTTTCTAGTTAGTAACGAAATTTTGTTTCAAAACAATAGACCGATCACAATGCGGGAGGGTGTAAACCCTGCCAATCAATTAATATAACTTCATGTTTTATAATGATATTGTTAACAATACCATTAATTTCACAGAGTGAATAAAATTAGCGCACTTGTTATTTTTAGTAACAAAATTACAATTTTAACTTTCAAGCTTATTTTTTCAAC
>NZ_CAWNTB010000088.1:0-4511 GCF_963877065.1 Vibrio sp. V01_P9A10T6 | reverse complement strand
ATGATGTTATCTGCTTCTACACTTGCAGCCGGTGCGAACAATATTGGTCAAGGCGAAATAAAATTTGTAGGATCAATTCTTAGTGCGCCGTGTTCAATTGTCCCTGGAGATAGTGAGCAGACAGTTGATATGGGGCAGATTTCTAATGATGTATTGGAAGGTATTGGAGAGACTCCAGTTCGTCCATTCGCAATCCACCTCGAATCTTGTTCTGTAGACACAGCTAAGACAGCGTCTGTGACCTTTACTGGTGATGCAGATACAGTGAACACAAAAGATTTAGCAATGCATGGTACTGCAAAAGGTGCATCTATCGCGTTAGTTAGTCAACGAGATGGTTCACATGTTGATTTAGGAACTGCATCCAAGGCTATTAATCTGGTAGCTGGAGATAATACTCTAGAATTCGGTGCTAAATTAGTCAGTAATCTAGAGGAAGGTAAAACTGCCACTCCAGGTGATTTCTCAGCTACAGCAAACTTCGTCATGAGCTACCAGTAATTCTATAAGTTAGATTATATCTATGAGTATTGACGGGCACGGATGCCTGTCATTTTAAGATGGGTTTTATTAAGAATATCTGATGAAAAAAAATCTATTATCTGTGATATTTTATTTGTTTTTTATTATTTGGATAAATATTACTTATGCCAGCGAAATAGAATTTAACACAGATCTTCTTGATATCGAGGATAAAGAAACTATTGAATCAGGAGTGTTTGGCAAACCTGGTTACATCATTCCTGGTGACTACACTATGCAAGTTGTGGTCAATAATACGCTAATTGGTGAGCGTAATGTCCATTTCTATGATCAGAAAGATAAAGATTCACAGCTTTGCTTAACTGCTAGTTTAGCTAATGATTTAGGTTTAAAGACTTCTGAACTCAAACATTTATTATCAAGCCCTACAATAGCTACTCAAAAGGATTCAGTCTGTTACAACCCGAAAGTTCTTAAAGGTATCGTGATTAAGGGTGAAGTTAACAAAGATACTCTCACCATATCTATTCCTCAAGTCTATCGAGATTATGTCAATCAGTATTGGGAGCCAGCCTCTTACTGGGATAATGGTGTTAATGGGGCATTGCTCGACTATGGTATTAACGTACAGGATGTTAATTCGACCAGTATTAAGAGAACTAATCTTAGTAGCTACGGCGTAGCAGGTATTAATATAGATGCTTGGCGGTTAAGAGCTGATTGGCAAGGTCATTATCAGCATGAAGATAAACAAGGCATAGAAAATGTTGAAAGTGACTTCAATATAAACCATGTTTACACTTATCGATCATTACCTGATTTTAATACGAAACTAATGTTGGGGGAGCTAGACCTTAATGACTCTTTGTTCGATAGCTTTAAATTTACTGGCGTATCTTTAAACACAGATGACAACCTATTACCACCAAATTTGCGTGGTTATGCACCTGAAATCGTAGGGATTGCCAAAACCGATGCTAAGGTGGTGATTACTAGTAGCGGACGGGTTATTTATGAGACTCAAGTTGCTGCTGGACCTTTTAGAATTCAAGATCTTAGTAGTTCAATTAGTGGGACACTTGACGTTAGGGTGGAAGAGCAAGACGGTTCAGTACAGAGCTTTCAAGTTAATACGGCCACCATTCCATATTTATCTCGCCCTGGCTCTTTGCGTTACAAATTTAACAGCGGTAAGGCCAGCAGCGAAGTACATGAACTAGACGGCCCTGCTTTTGCTAGTGCTGAGTTTTCTTGGGGAGTCAATAATGGTTGGTCACTGCTTGGTGGGGGCTTGTTTGCTGATGGTTATTCAGCCCTATCCGTAGGTGTGGGGCGAGATCTACTTCAGTTTGGTGCTATTTCGTTTGATATTACAGAATCTCGCGCTCAACTTTCAGAAGAAACGAAAAGTGGTGGCTCTTATCGAATCAACTACTCTAAGATATTCGAGAGTTATGATAGCCAAGTCGCGTTCGCTGGCTATCGATTCTCTGATAGAGATTTTATGAATATGAACAAGTTCATGGAGAGTAAACAGATAGACCGACCGTATTTCGGTGAGTCAAAAGAGATATACAGTATATTACTGAGCAAGCAATTCAAGGGAGAGCATTTAGCTGCTTACATGGACTATAGCCATCAATCCTATTGGCATGATGTTGATAGTGATCGTTTGAGCCTCTCACTATCTAAAGAGTTTAGTATCATGGATTGGAGCGAACTTAATGCATCATTGAGTGCTTATCACAATAAACAGAACAGTCGTGCTGACAATGGTGTGTATTTAAATATTTCAATACCTTTGGGTGGTAATAAATCTATTAGTTATAGAAGCTCTTCTAGTGGTGGGGAAATGGGCCATAGCATTAGTCTGCACAGTCAGCTTGATGAACGCAGCAGTTATTCATTAACAGCTTCCACTTCATCCAACGGTGAAAATGTCAGTGGGTTCTATACTTACAATGGTGACAAAACAACAGCCACAGCCAACGTTAGCCACACAACGGAAGGATCCACAGCAATTGGTCTCTCACTTCGAGGTGGAATTACCGCTACCAGTAAAGGCGCTGCAATACACCGGACTACCACAATAGGAGGGAGTCGGATCATGGTCGATACTGATGGTGAAAGCGGTGTTCCGGTACATGCTGGGGGATTAGATACTTTTACAGATAAAAATGGTAAGGCTGTATTAACCGATGTAGCAAGTAGCTATCGGCAGCGCGTTAGTATCGATGTCGATAGGCTGGGCGAGGATATTGATCCTATTGGAACTCCGGTGTCAATAGGAACTTTGAGCGAAGGAGCTATTGGCTATCGACACTTTGACATGTTGTCGGGTAGTCGTCGTATGTTCGAGTTATTCCGATCCGATGGTAAACACGTACTCTTTGCATCAGAGGTATTTAATGACAAAGGCCAACTGTTAGGAATGGTAGGTGAAGGTGGTATGACATATTTAGTGGGGCTTCATGAGGATGAAATGGTAAATGTAGTTAGGGATAATGCGCAGTATTGTCGATTGCAGTTGCCTTCTCCGTTACCCGACTCGGATACGATTGGAAAGCTATCTTGCCAATAATTACTTAGTTTTGAATTGGTTATTAGCCTTTAAATATATTGAGATAAAATGACATGAATAAAAAACGGTACTACACGCTTACTTTATTACTTCTTCTACTTGTCAATCAGGCATATGCGAGTATTTCTTTAGATCGCACTCGGGTTATATACCCGGGTGAAGTAAAATCGATGAGTCTAAACATTCGCAACAACAGTACCACATTGCCATATTTAGCGCAGGCTTGGTTAGAAGATGCGGATGGTAAAAAGATAAATAGCCCCTTTACAATTCTACCTCCAATACAACGTTTAGAGCCCGGAATGGAGAGTTTAGTTAAGATTCAGTCTCTATCAGGTTTTTCTCTATTGCCTCAAGATAAAGAGACTTTGTTTTATTTTAATTTGAGAGAGATTCCTCCCCGCAGTGACAAACCTAATAGTTTGCAACTAGCGTTGCAGACTCGTATCAAATTTTTCTACCGTCCGGCTAGTTTATTGACTGAAGCTAGCCATAACCAATCGCCTTGGCAAAATAAAGTGACATTGCAAAAAATCGGTGATAAATACCAACTGACTAACCCAACCCCCTATTATGTAACCATTGTTGCTGGCTCAAATGGAAGCAAGGCAAACCAAGTTGACGATTTCCAACCAGTGATGATTTCCCCTCACAGTCACGCTACTGTAAATGTCGATGCGGCTAGGCTGGGTAAGATGCCTAGTTTTACTTATGTGGATGATTTTGGTGGTCACCGAACGTTAAACTATCAATGTAATAATAATGGTTGTAGTTTAATTATTGGAAATAACTCCAACTAAGGAGGTAATGGTGAGGCGCCGTTTACATCACATCATTAATTTAGCTAACCACAATAGACTTTTATCTAGATTAATACTCTTATTAGCCATTTTCATTCAGCCATTTGCAGAGGCTGGTAGCCAAAACCTCACGATGACAATGACAGCAGAAGTTATGGGGCCAGCTTGCTCTCTGCGCTCTGGTGAAGAAAATCTATATGTTAATTTTGGCGATATTATTAATAACGATCTATTGCGAGATGGACGCACGCAAGGAACAAGCTTACAGATACATCTGGATGAGTGTGATCCAACCATTGCTGATAGCATAAAAGTCACTTTTTTGGGGGCTGGTACTGGTGATCAGAATGGCTTGCTTGCTCTAGGCAGCAGTAGTCAAGCTAAAGGTATTGCCATCGGGTTTGAGCAAAGAGGGCAATTTTTACCCATTAATCAAGCAAGTAGCTTGATTCGTTTAGTCTCGGGTACAAATGTACTCGATTTTACTGTTTATGTGCAGCTGCTGTCTTGGGGAAATAAAGATGTTGATTTAAAACCTGGGACGTTTAATGCAACGGCTAATTTTATGCTTGAATATGAATAATTGAATTCCATTTGTGAATTTTTATTTAATGTTTAGATGAAAAATAAGCACTGTAAATAACATA
>NZ_CAWNTB010000087.1:0-41874 GCF_963877065.1 Vibrio sp. V01_P9A10T6 | reverse complement strand
CCAATATGGTTATTTACCATCAGAGACAGAAAATTTCTGGAAGCAAGCCATCGAACAAAATTGGGTAGAAATGTATGATAACTTAATGAAATTTGGTGATAAATATCCCACGCGCAGAAAAAAAGAAGCAAAATTAATAGGAGAAATAAAATGAAAAAATCACTGGTGTTTCTTTTTTGTATAATAACATCCTATGCTCATGCATTTTCAAGCAATGAAATATATAAATCCTTAGATATAACATCGTTTAATAGCTCGCTTATGCAGAAAATATCTGAGAATCAGCGCTATTTTCCACAGTTGGATTTACCTAAACCGAAGATATCAAATGAATCAATTCTGATTGAAAGTGATTATTGGAAGTATGAGATTAAGTTTCTTAAAGAAACCAGTAGTGGAATACATATTTGTTTTATAGATAAAGCAAAGTGGGGCAGTTATGATACTCAAACTCCGATGATTATACGTAAGTATGCTAATGAATACGTAGCAATAAAAATGGTTAGTGATGTATGTGAAGATTTCGCTAAATAGATTTTTGTAGAACATCATGTTTTTATTTGCAATCTCCCAGAGCCAACCTAGCTCTGGGGACTCCCTTCTTACAGCACACAATATTTAGCGTAAGAACCAGCCTCATTCGCTGTCCAATCACCTTTTGGCTTGTCTTTCATATCTTCACACCACGCGTCGCTGCCAATTTGTGATTGGAAGACACAGTGCTTTGCATAATCCACCGCCTGCCCGGCGTTCCATTCGCCTTTTGGTTTCTCTTTCATATCTTGACACCATGCTTCGCTGCCCACTTCTGAGCAGGCGGCGAGTGAGAATGCAGTAAACAATACCAAGGCTATTTTTTTCATGTTTGAGTTCCAAATGGATGCGATTTTTGTTCGGAGTGACTATACCGAAAATCACGGTCTCAGTGTTAATCCTATGCTAAAAATGGGCATCTAATGACAAATCACTCAGTGATGGTCCTCACTCTTTTTTACTCCTCAGCTCACTAATCAACGATCAAAATCACATTACCTATTTTCGCATCGTGCAAATTATTTTTGCTACGCTAGGATTCATCGAAACGTTTCGATGAGATTTTCTTGAACGATTCAAGAGTGATAGAAAGGTGTCAAAAAGCGAAACATAAAGCCTAACGTGAAGGTATAACAATGAAAAAAAGTACCCTATTAAACTCAGAACTCTCTTACTTGGTGGCTACTTTAGGGCATACCGATGAAATCACAATTTGTGATGCAGGTTTGCCCATTCCTGATGAAGTGCAGCGTATTGATTTAGCATTAACTCACGGTATTCCCGGTTTTATTGACACGGTCCGCGTGATTCTTTCTGAATCTCAAATTGAAGGTGTGATCATTGCTGAAGAGTTTGCACAAGTAAGCCCTGAGCATCACAAAGCACTGCTTGCTGAGCTGAAAGCGGAAGAGGAGTTATGCGAGAAAGCGATTGCTGTCACTTACCTCTCTCATCAAGATTTTAAAGAGCGCACTATGCGCAGCCGCGCCGTGGTAAGAACAGGCGAATGTACGCCGTATGCGAATGTTATTTTTCAAGCAGGCGTCGTGTTTTAAGCCGCGATTGAGGATCCACTATGACTCAAGCAATTTTAGCGCTCAGTGAGATTGAAAAAGCGTTCCCCGGCGTGAAAGCGCTCGATAAAGCTAGCCTCAATGTTTACCCCGGCCGCGTGATGGCGTTGATGGGCGAAAACGGCGCGGGTAAATCAACCTTAATGAAAGTGTTGACGGGTATCTATTCATTGGATGCGGGTTCTATCACTTACCAAGGAAAACCAGCCGCCTTTAAAGGCCCACGAGATTCACAACAAGCGGGCATCAGCATTATTCACCAAGAGTTGAATTTGATTCCGGAATTAACCATTGCTGAAAACATTTTTCTGGGTAGAGAGATAACCGGTGCGATGGGGCGAATTTTATGGAATGAAATGTACCAAGCCGCCGACAAACTACTGGCTCGCTTAAATGTTAAACACAGCTCCAAGACCTTGTTGGGTGACTTAAGCCTTGGTGAGAAACAGATGGTTGAGATTGCAAAAGCGCTCTCATTTGAGTCGAAAGTGATCATCATGGATGAACCGACGGATGCGCTGACGGATACCGAAACTGAATCGTTATTTAATGTGATTAATGAGCTGCGTGAACAAGGTTGCGGCATTGTTTATATCTCACATCGGTTGAAAGAAATTTTTGAAATTTGTGACGATATTACCGTGTTACGTGATGGCAAATTCATTGGCCAGTGCAAAGTGTCTGACACCAATGAAGATGGCCTGATTGAGATGATGGTCGGCCGGAAATTAGAAGAACAGTACCCACGTATTGAGGTAAAGCACGGCGACACTTGCCTTGAAGTGATAGGCCTCACGGGCTCAGGTGTGCATGACATTAATTTTACGCTCAAACGAGGTGAAATCCTCGGTGTTTCGGGTTTGATGGGCGCAGGGCGCACTGAATTAATGAAAGTGATTTACGGCGCGCTGCCCAGTGAGCGAGGCGTGATTAACCTTGAGAACAAAACCATCAACCCAGTCAGCCCACAAGATGGCCTCGCAAACGGTATCGCGTATATTTCAGAAGATCGCAAAGGGGACGGTTTGGTTCTTGGCCTGTCGGTGAAAGAGAACATGTCACTGTGTGCGTTGAATAAATTTAGCAAAGGTGTACAGATTCAACACAGTGATGAAGTCATCGCAGTGGAAGATTTTATTCGCCTATTCAACATCAAAACGCCATCTCGTGATCAAATCATTGGTAATTTGTCCGGTGGCAATCAGCAAAAAGTAGCGATTGCGAAAGGGTTGATGACACGTCCCAAAGTTTTGATTTTGGATGAACCCACACGCGGGGTTGACGTGGGAGCCAAAAAAGAGATTTACCAATTGATTAACCAATTTAAAGCCGAAGGGATGAGCATTATTTTGGTCTCGTCAGAGATGCCAGAAGTGCTAGGGATGAGTGACCGAATTTTGGTGATGCATGAAGGTCGAATCAGCGGCGAATTCAGTGCCAAACAAGCCAACCAAGAGATTCTACTCGCCTGTGCGGTAGGCAAAAAGATCAATGAGGAAGCAGCATGAGCAGTAATAGCATGAGTAATTCAACCCAAACTAACCGCAGAAAATGGATCAGCAAAGAGTGGCTCATTGAGCAAAAATCACTGATTGCTTTGCTTTTTTTAGTGGTCGTTGTCTCTTTTTTAAACCCCAATTTCTTCACGGTTGACAACATACTGAACATTTTGCGCCAAACCTCAGTCAACGCCATTATCGCTGTGGGGATGACCTTGGTTATTCTAACGGCAGGTATCGATTTGAGTGTTGGCTCGGTACTGGCGTTGTGCGGCGCTTTTGCTGCAACCATGATTGGTCTTGAGATTCCGGTCATTATCGCAGTCCCTACAGCGTTACTTGCTGGCGCGGCACTGGGTGCGATTAGCGGCATCATTATCGCCAAAGGTAAAGTGCAGGCGTTTATTGCCACCTTAGTCACCATGACCTTACTGCGTGGTGTGACCATGGTTTATACCGATGGGCGTCCAATTTCGACAGGTTTTACCGATACTGCAGACGCTTTTGCTTGGTTTGGTACAGGTTACGCGTTGGGTATTCCCGTTCCGGTGTGGATGATGGTGGTGGTCTTTGCTGCGGTTTGGTACTTACTCAACCATACACGTTTTGGCCGCTATGTTTACGCGCTAGGTGGCAATGAGTCTGCGACGCGATTGTCAGGCATTAATGTGGATCGCGTGAAAATTGGTGTGTACGCCATCTGCGGTCTATTGGCTGCGCTGGCTGGCATCATCGTCACGTCTCGCCTCTCTTCTGCGCAACCGACTGCTGGTATGGGCTATGAGCTGGATGCCATCGCTGCCGTCGTACTTGGTGGTACCAGCTTGATGGGTGGTAAAGGACGCATTATGGGCACGTTAATTGGGGCGCTGATCATCGGCTTTCTTAATAACGCGCTGAACCTGCTTGATGTCTCTTCTTACTACCAAATGATTGCGAAAGCCGTGGTTATTTTGCTCGCGGTACTCGTGGATAACAAAAATAAGTAACACGATAGAAAACCTCCGTTTTAAAGCGAGCCATATTAGCTTTAAAACGGCCCCTACAAAAAGGACTATAAAGATGAAAAAACTTGCAACTTTAATCTCTGCTGCTCTACTTTCCACCACTGTCTCTGTGGCTGCGCATGCGCAAGACACCATGGCGATTGTACTATCCACTCTGAACAACCCATTTTTTGTCACTATGAAAGATGGCGCAGAAGCGAAAGCGAAAGAGCTAGGCTACAACCTGATCGTCTTGGATTCACAAAATGATCCAAGCAAAGAGCTATCAAACGTAGAAGACTTAACCGTTCGTGGCGTTAAAGCGATTTTGATCAACCCAACCGATTCTGATGCCGTCTCTAACGCCATTCGTATGGCCAACCGCGCTAAAGTGCCAGTGTTGACACTGGATCGCGGTGCAAGCCGTGGTGATGTTGTGAGCCACATCGCTTCTGATAACGTAGTCGGTGGTGAAATGGCCGGTCACTTTATCGTCGAAAAAATCGGTGCAAAAGCCAAAGTCATTCAACTGGAAGGGATTGCCGGCACATCGGCCGCTCGTGAGCGTGGAGAAGGTTTCATGAACGCGGTGAAAGGCAGTGAAATGGAACTGCTTGCGAGCCAGCCTGCTGATTTTGACCGCACTAAAGGTTTGAATGTAATGGAAAACCTGCTAGCGGCAAACCCAGATGTTCAAGCCGTATTTGCCCAAAATGATGAAATGGCATTGGGTGCACTTCGCGCCGTTCAAGCATCAGGCAAAGAGGTGATGATCATCGGTTTTGATGGTACCGACGATGGTATCGCGGCGGTAGAACGCGGCCAACTTGCTGCGACTGTTGCTCAGCAACCAGACATGATTGGTGCACTTGGCATTGAAACGGCCGATAAAATGCTAAAAGGCGAACAAGTGGATGAGTACATTCCGGTTCCTCTAAAAATCATCAGCAAATAATCTTTGCTGTAGGTAGCTCTTTACTGGCTCGTAGAGAGCTACCTCTTCTCTATAACCCCTCAGCCATTAATAATCAGTAATCAGGCTCGATAGGTTTGTTTTTTCAGGTGAAGCCACAAAAGCCAAACCTCTCCAGCTCTATTTCAAACATGTTCACTCATGAACAAAGGACAAATTATGAATCAGTTAGTGGTATTAGGTAGTGTTAACGCTGACCATGTTTTGCAAGTGCCTTCATTTCCTCGCCCGGGCGAGACGCTGCATGGTCGTCATTATCAAGTTATTCCCGGTGGTAAAGGGGCCAACCAAGCTGTAGCGGCCGCGCGATTAAAAGCGGATATCGGTTTTATTGCCTGCGTGGGTGACGATGCATTCGGTATCAATATTCGTGAGAATTTTAAGCTCGATGGTATGAACATTGCGGGAGTTAAAATGCAGCCCAATTGTCCGACGGGCATTGCGATGATCCAAGTCTCGGACAGCGGAGAAAACAGCATCTGTATTTCGGCAGAGGCGAATGACAAGCTGACGGCTGATGCCATTGAACCGGATTTAGCCGCCATTGGCGCGGCCAAATATTTATTGATGCAATTAGAGACGCCAATCGATGGCATTATTAAAGCTGCGCAAATCGCCAAACAAAATCGTACCAATGTGATTTTAAACCCAGCGCCTGCCCGAGATCTGCCTGATACTCTGCTAGAATGTGTCGATGTGATCACACCAAACGAAACGGAAGCGCAGCGCTTAACGGGGATCACGGTTGATGATGATCACACAGCGCAATTAGCGGCCAATGAACTGCATAAAAAAGGGATTGAAATCGTCTTGATCACCTTAGGTTCAAAAGGCGTTTGGCTAAGCCAAAATGGGCGTGGTCAACTGATTGCTGGTTTTAAAGTCGATGTGACAGACACCACCGCGGCAGGTGATACGTTTAACGGTGCTTTGGTCACGGGTTTGTTGGAAGATATGCCTTTAGAATCAGCCATTAAATTTGCGCATGCTGCGGCAGCCATTTCTGTTACCCGTTTTGGCGCGCAAACCTCAATACCCACCCGAGTAGAAGTGGACGCGTTTCTCGCTCAGCATCAATAGAATAGGAAAAACAGACATGGCGACAATGAAAGATATTGCAAGATTAGCTGGCGTATCCACGTCTACCGTCAGCCATGTCATTAATAAATCTCGCTATGTGAGCGATGAAATTGCTGAGCGTGTCAATAAAGCCGCGCAAGATCTGAACTATGCCCCGTCAGCATTGGCTCGCAGTCTCAAAATGAACCGAACGCGTACCATTGGCATGTTAGTGACCACTTCGACTAACCCCTTTTTTGGCGAAGTGGTCAAAGGGGTAGAGCGCAGTTGCTATCACAAAGGTTATAACCTTATTTTGTGTAATACCGAAGGGGATAGCCAGCGGATGCAAGCCTCTATCAACACGTTACTGCAAAAGCGCGTTGATGGCTTACTTTTGATGTGCTCCACCTTAGAAGGTGAGCGGATTGACGTTTTTGAACGCTACCCAGATATCCCTGTCGTGGTGATGGATTGGGGCCCAATGCTCTTTCCTAGCGATAAAATACAAGATAACTCTTTACGTGGTGGTTATATTGCGGCGAACTATTTGATTGAGTGCGGTCATAAAGAAATCGGTTGTATTACCGGGCCATTGATTCGACACCAAGCTCAAATGCGTTATGAAGGCTATAAGCGCGCTGTCTTGGAAGCAGGTTTGGACATTTATCCCAATTGGATTGTTGAATCCGATTTTGAATGTGAAGGTGGCTACGAAGCGTTCAATAAAATGTTAGCTAAAGGGCCATTGCCGAGTGCGATTTTTGTCTCTAATGACATGATGGCAATGGGTGTGATTAATGCAGCTAATGAAAAAGGGATCCGCATTCCTGAAGATCTTTCGCTGATGGGATATGACGATATTCACATCGCCCGTTTTATGTCGCCAGCTCTAACCACTATTCATCAACCCAAATATCGTTTAGGTAAAGCGGCAGTTGACACCTTACTTGCCCGTTTAGAAAACGAAGCGCTCGAACCGCAAATTGTCCAATTAGAGCCGACTTTAGTGGTGCGTAAAAGCATCAAAATGATGAACAAGTAGATGGAAAAATCCCTCTCTTTAGTCAAGAGAGGGATGAGGCACTAATTACTGAGTCATATTTTTCCAGAAATCAGCCCATTGCTGCGGTCGATTATAGAAATGGCTAACAGATACGGTTCGCCATTGCCCCTCTGCTTCATACACAATCGAGGGAAAACCAGAAAGCTGATATTGCGCCATTAAGCTTTGCGTCTGCTCTAACTGCTCTGGTAACTGAGCTTTGGCTTGCTCCATCGCTTGTTCCCATTGATTTGGCTCTAGGTCAAGCGATTGGGCTAACAGTGCCAATGTGTCAGTATCGGCCACAGGCAAACCTTGCTGGTAATGCGCTTGTTGAATGCTTTTGAGCATAACACTTGGCGATACACCGAGTAATTGCGCTGCAATAATGGCTTGAGCAGTAACGTATGAGTCCAATATCACGGTTTCACCACTTTTGATTTTGGCGATGTAACCTTCCCCAAATACGGCTCCTGTTTGCTGAGCAATACGCTGATCAGCTTGCAGTACATGCTGGCGAAAACCATCTGAAAGAGGCGATCGCTCAATCATTCCACCCGGATGAAGGTGCAGTTTTACTCCGCTCATTTCATTCAACTGCTGAATCAGAGAGGTTGCTCCGTAACACCAGCCACACATTGAGTCGAAAATATAGTGGACGTTTACCATTTCATCTCACCCATATGAACTTTGGCACCAATTTCTAAAGCCATTGGTAGGCCAGCATTAGGGTAAAGGTTTTGCATGGTTTGAATTAACTGAGCGCTGTCTTTGCTGTTTGCTTTGGCTTTAGCAAAATCCATAAGATATTGTTGTGCAAATTCAATTGAAGAAGCATCAAGCGCTGTTCCAGAAGTCATATGCCCCGGGATCACTACGTTTGGTTTGAGTGCTTTCATTTGATCAAGTTGTTGCGCCCAAGCTTGGCGGCTCGCATCACTTTGTGCATCAGCCATCCATAAATGAACATTTCCGTATACCGCGACGTTACCTAAAATCGCTTTATTGGCTGGTATCCATAAATAAGGACGATGCGCTAATTCTCCATCCGCATCGCGAATTTCAATAGTTTGCCCATCAATGGTTAAGGTTTTGCCATTATAAGCCGTTGGTAGTATTGGTTTTACAGGGGCATTTGCACCCATTTTTGGAGCCCAAAATACCAGTTTACCTTCGAGTTTTTCTGCAATCGTTGCACGTACGCCAGGAGTCGTGAGCACTTTCGCTTGTGGAAACATGTCATGCAGTACTTCAGCGCCAAAGTAGTAATCAGGGTCAGCTTGGCTAATAAAAATCGTGGTTAAGTTTTTGCCAGAGTCGAGCACTTTTGCTGCAATACGGAGTGCGTCGGCTTTAGTAAAGCCAGTGTCAACCACCATCGCTTCTGTTTCGCCATAAACCAAAGTGGAGTTGACATGGAAGCTATTGCCATCTGCATTGTAGACGTCAAGTGTCAAAGGTTGTTGTGCTGCAAACGCGGTGCTGCTGATGAGTGTGGTTGCTGTAAGTAGAGTCAGTGTTTTCATGATTATTTATCCAAAGAGTATGTTATCGGTTCGGCAGCTATCATACGAATTAGATTGGTTCGGATATATAGCGAATAACCAACATCATTGTTTCTTAATTTGAACTAATCATGGACAAACTCACAGCAGCTCAGGTCTTTTTAGATATAGCGATTACCCAAAGTTTTACGGCGACAGCGGAACGGCTGGATATTTCTCGTCCTATGGTGACTCGGCATGTTGAAACCATGGAAACTTGGTTACAAGCTCGGTTATTAAACCGAACCACACGAAAAGTATCGCTCACATCAGCAGGAGTTCAATGCCTAGACGCGATAAAATTATGGGTCGAGCAAGCGCAGCAATTGGAACATCAGTTGATGGATCAACAGTCGTTATCTGGAAAAATCCGGATTGCGACCAGCATGTCGTTTGGCTTTTCTCAACTGATCCCGGCCGTTAAACCTTTTTTGAATACGCATCCAAATATCGAAATTGATATTGATGTACAGGATAAAACCGCAGATTTGATTGCAGAGCGAATTGATTTAGCGATCCGTATTGCAGCCGATCCCGATCCTTCTTTAATCGGGCGCCCTATCGCCCAATGTGATTCTGTATTGGTTGCCTCTCCTGAGTATCTAATGCGCTGTGAGCCAATACTCACACCAAGCGATCTCTCACAGCATCGTTGTCTTGGATACAAAAACTTTGAGCGACATATTTGGCATTTAAAACAAGATGATAAGCATCAATCGGTGGAGGTGCCATGCCAGCTAACTGCGAATGAAGCCACCACTTTGTTACATGCGGCTATCCATGGGATGGGCGTTGCTTTACAGCCGACTTATCTAGCCAAGGGTGCGTTAGAAAGGGGGGACTTACAGCAGGTGTTAGCGCATTGGCAACCGAAGAAAATGGACATTTACGCTTTATATCCTTCTCGGCGTCATTTATCACCCGCTGTCAGAGCTTTGATTGATCACTTAAAGGAGTATTTCGTGAGTCATGATTGGCAAACGATATGCCTATAGATGAGGTAGAGAGGAGTGATAAGCAGAGCGTGTTGCCACACTCTGCTTATGGATTATGCTACTGCGCCTTGTTTCTGCGCTTGTTGCACTAATGCCTGACGTTGAGCTTCCATAGCAGATTGAACTTCATTTTCCCTATGAGTGTCTTCTTCCACAGCCTGTGGGACAAGTACATAGAACTTATTGATGGTCATCTTTGGATCTCATGTAGTTTTGGAAACAAAAAAATAGAGGATGTTAACCTAGTTAACATCCTCCATGACGGTCAAATTATAGGCGTAGATGAAGGGGCTTAGCTAGTCCTTTTTTCATCGTAAGCCGAATTTTTTATACGTCGTAAGTGGTAGACGCCGTATTTCCGCCTGTACCAGTCCAGTTTGTGTGGAAGAATTCACCACGTGGACGGTCAGTACGCTCATAAGTGTGAGCACCAAAGTAATCACGTTGGGCTTGCAGTAAATTAGCCGGTAAGCGAGCGGTGGTGTAGCCATCTAAGAAAGTGAGCGCTGAGGTCATACATGGCATTGGAATGCCGACTTCCATTGATTTGGCCGCTACTTTACGCCAAGCCGCTAGGCAGTTATCCAAAATGCCCTTGAAGTAGGCATCTGAACCTAAGAAGGCGATTTCTGGGTTAGCTTCGAACGCATCACGAATGTTGCTCAGGAATGCGGAGCGGATGATACAACCACCACGCCACATCAATGCCACGTTACCGTAGTTAAGATTCCAACCATTCTCGTTAGACGCTTGGCGCATTAGCATAAAGCCTTGTGCGTAAGAGATGATCTTAGACGCAAGTAGCGCTTGACGAAGTGCATCAACCCACTCTTGTTTATCACCTTCGATCTGCATATTGCTCTTACCAAACAGCGCTTCGGCAGCAACGCGCTGATCTTTCAATGCTGAAAGGCAACGAGAGAAAACTGACTCAGTGATCAGCGTCAGCGGAATACCCATATCGAGTGCGTTAATGCCCGTCCATTTACCTGTGCCTTTTTGGCCAGCAGTATCGAGGATTTTCTCAACCAGAGCTTCACCATCTTCGTCTTTGTAGCCTAAGATATCAGCGGTGATTTCCACTAGGTAGCTATCGAGCTCGGTCTTGTTCCAATCAGCAAACACTTTTTGCATTTCATCATGGTTTAAACCCAAGCCGTCTTTCATAAACTGATAAGCTTCGGTAATTAGCTGCATATCGCCATATTCGATACCGTTGTGTACCATTTTAACGAAGTGGCCCGCGCCGTCGTTACCCACCCAATCACAGCAAGGTTCACCAGCTTCGGTTTTTGCTGAGATACCTTGGAAAATTGGCTTCACGGCTTCCCAAGCTTCAGGTGCGCCACCTGGCATGATCGATGGGCCAAAACGTGCCCCTTCTTCGCCGCCAGAAACGCCTGTACCGATAAAGTGAATACCTTTTTCACGCAGTGCGGCAACACGGCGGTTGGTGTCTGGGAAGTTCGTGTTACCACCGTCGATAATGATGTCACCTTTATCGAGTAGCGGAACCAGTTGGTCGATGAAATCATCCACGACTTGGCCCGCACGCACCATCAGCATCACTTTGCGAGGCGTCGCCAGTTTATCGACTAACTCTTGCAGTGAATAAGCACCAACAATATTGGTGTCTTTCGCTGGACCTGCTAGGAACTCATCGACTTTTGCCGCGGTACGGTTGTGAGCTACCACTTTAAAACCGTGGTCGTTCATATTTAGGATAAGGTTTTGGCCCATCACTGCTAGGCCGATTACACCGATATCACCTTTCATTTATTTCTCTCCTTCACGCAATCTTTGTTGCGGCATCTGAATCTAAAAACCACTCTGTTTCGCCAGTTGTTGATTTAACTTTGGCAGCCGGATAAGGAAGATCCTCGGCTTTCGTGGTGTGAATTTCGTGTACGATCTCGGCTTTACCTGCGCCAAGAACGAGGTAACTAATGCGTTTTGCAGCTTCCAACACTTTCGCTGTTTTAGAGACACGAAGTTGGCCTGATTCCGGATGCGTTGCCACTAAAGATAAATTCTCATCCTCGTAGTCGGTCACATTAGGGAACAGGGATGCCGTATGGCCATCTGCGCCAACACCGAGCAAAATCCAATCAAAAACAGGAGTACCGTTGACGGATGGAATGACTTTTGCCATCTCATCGGCAAAGCGCTTAGCTTCGGTTTGTGGATCATCTTCGCCGCGAATACGGTGAATATTTTGAGGTGGAATGTTCACTTGGCTAAACAGCAGTGTATTGGCTTCACCAAAGTTGCTTTCGGCATCGTCAGGAGCAACACAGCGTTCATCACCCCACCAAAAATGCAGGTTTTGCCATGCAATCGCCTGTGCATAAGGTTCACTGGCCAATAATTTGAACAGCATTTTGGGTGTGCTGCCACCGGAAAGGGAGATATGAACTGGTTGACCTTGCTCGCTATAGCGTTGCATTTCATTGGCGAGCGTTTCAACCACCTGTTCTGGGGTTTGAAAAATTTTATGATTGATCATAATTCGCAGTAATCCGTATCGGTCAAGTTTTTACACGGGAAGCGCCACGCGCGGCCATCATTGTGTAGCAGCAAATCAGACTCTTTTGGTCCCCACGTGCCACAGGCATAGCCAAACAGCGATTGAGGGTCTTGTTTAAAATCCAAAATAGGTTGCACGAACTTCCAACACGCTTCTACGGCATCGGTACGCGCAAATAAAGTTGCATCACCGTTGAGCGCATCCAAAAGGAGCCGTTCATAAGCGGTCAACATCTTGGTTTCTTCCAGTGATGTGTAATGGAAGTTCATGGAGACTTCTTTGGCTTTAAAGCCCGCACCTGGCTCCTTCAAACCAAAGCTCATTTGAATGCCTTCATCGGGCTGAATGCGGATGATAAGCTTGTTTTCAGGGGCATTTTGCCCAAAAACAGGGTGTGGCGTACGCTTAAAGTGAATGACCACTTCGGTGACGCGCGTTGGTAAACGTTTACCTGAACGCACATAAAATGGCACGCCATTCCAGCGCCAGTTATTGATAAACATTTTCAAACCGACATAAGTTTCAGTGCGCGAATCTGCTGCCACACCATGTTCATCACGGTAACTGGGTAAAAACTGGCCACGAACTTCCGATTCCGTGTATTGCCCCAGTACGAGGTTATGGCGTAGGTCATCATCAGAAAGCGGTTGCAGGCTTTGCAGCACTTTATTGACTTCGTTACGAATTGAATCGGCATTAATGGCGGCTGGTGGTTCCATGCTAACCTAGCTAACACTTGCAGTAAATGGTTTTGGAACATATCACGTACCGCACCAGAACCGTCGTAATAGCCACCGCGTTCTTCGACGCCCAAAAATTCTGCGCCTGTAATTTCGACATAGTCAATGAAATTTCGGTTCCACAAAGGTTCGAACATCCCGTTAGCAAAACGGAAAACCAACAGGTTTTGTACCGTCTCTTTGCCTAAATAATGGTCGATACGGTAGATCTGGTGTTCTTGGAAATGGCGATGAATTTCGATATCAAGGCTTTGAGCCGATGCGAGGTCATAACCAAACGGTTTTTCGATGATCAAACGCTTCCAACCTTGCGCTTCGCTATTTAATCCATGCGCTGCGAGATTGGCCGGGATGACGCCATAAAGACTCGGCGGCGTCGCGAGATAGAACAGAGTGTTGCGTTGCGTGAATTGGTATTGCTCAGCCAAAGAGTCAAGACGCGTGGCGAGCTGCGCGTATTCTGCAACATCTGAAGTATTGATCGCTTGATAATGCAAGTGCTCGCAAAAGGCGTCGAGAATATCTGGGACGGTCTTTTCCATTTCCTGAAGAGAGCGCTTTAATTTTTCACGGTATGACTCATCGCTGTATTGGGTTCGGCTGACACCCAGAATAGCAAAGGATTTCGGCAGTTGATCACTGGCGAACAAGTGATACAGAGCAGGTATAAGCTTGCGATAGGTTAAGTCGCCTGAAGCACCAAAAATCACAATACTGCTGTTTTCAGGTATTACCATCATCTTTCCCTTAAAAACGAGGTATTTAGCATGCGCCAACGGTAGCAGCGTCATGCAAAAATAGAAAATAGGCTCTAACTATAATGTTGATAGTTAAAACCAATGCGCTCCTCCAAAAGTGCAGAACGCAGTCTAGGGATCGCCCCTAGACTCGGGTGCGTATTGTCTACGACAATTTGACATACATCAACTATTGATAACGCAATCGATTAAATTCTCATGCCATCTCGACACATTTTCAGGGTGAGAGGTTACGTTCTGCCTAAGTCTCATCCCCTGACCACAGCACGTTACTTATAGCGGCTGTGAATGATGCTAGGTGGTCAGTCTTATCCGGAATGGTAACTCTATGGTGATTATTCAGTTGAACAATGACAGTTTGACGACGGAACTTGAGCCTGTACTTGGTTATAACGTTTGAGTTGGTTGAAATAGTGGTGCGCTTTTTGTACGTGTTCGAACTCCAACATCCAAGTCGCACTGCGCTGCGCTGAACAAAAAGCACCCATATGTTTGAGCAAGTCATCGCTTTGTTTGGTGAGTACGTTGGCAAGGCGGTTAACCAAGGCGTTGGGCTCAATCGCAGTAAACTGCAGCAGAGCATAAGATTGATTTAAGACATCAAAGGCTTGTTTATGCTGGCCCAAGTGGTTGAAAATTTCAGATTGAGAAACAGCAGCATCACATAGCCCAGAGATCAAGCACACCAACTGGCAAGGTTTTGTATGTTCGCAGTTTAGCGCTGATTGAATATGACTTGGCATATGGTGCAGTACATCTTCAAACAAACAGTGTGCTTGTGGCCAATGCCCCTGCACTAATAGTTGTTCAGCCTTGAGATAGCTTGTCCAGCACTGTTGTAAGTCCATACTCAATTCTCCAGAATGACGGCGTTTACTTATTTAAATGCAATTTATTATCAAATGCAAATAATTGTTATTTGCGATTTTAAGTGTGGTGATTGTTTATTATTTGTTCGGTTAAACGCGAATAAGGTGTAACTCGCTAAAATATAAATGAATTGCTTCTACACTTAGGTCAAACTACAACAAGAATCCAAAAGCTAAGGAGCGGAGTGATGGCGATTCAACGATTGAATGCAGAGCAGCTCTACCACGTTGCCCAGTTAGAAAAACTCCCTTGTAAATCAACTAAGGAGTTAGACCCAGTTGATGAGATTGTGGGGCAAGAACGGGCGCAAAAAGCGGTCGAATTTGCAATGTCGATCAAAGAGAAGGGTTACAACATCTACGCTATTGGCCGTAATGGGTTGGGCAAACGTACGATGATTTTGCGCTATTTAAACCGCCATCAACATGATGTCGATGCGTTGTTTGATTGGTGTTATGTGGCCAATTTCAGCGATATTCGAACCCCAAAAGTGCTGAAGTTACCTTCGGGTATTGGGGTTAAACTCAAGCAAGACATTGAAAAGTTAATGAATAAGTTGGTCAATGCGATCCCGTTAGCTTTTGATAACGAGATTTACTTTGCTCGTGCCGATAAACTGAAAAATCAGATGGCACAAAAACAGCAAAGTGAATTGGATAGCATCAGTAAAGAAGCCAAAGATAAAGGCATTAGCTTAACCATCACCACTCAAGGCGATTATCAATTTGTTGCGATGAACGGTGAAGAGATGCACACCGAAGAGTCCTTTGACGCCTTGTCTAAAAAAGAGCAAGAGCACTTTAGCCATACCATTGATGAGCTAGAAATCAGCCTACGCAATATGGTACGTCAACTGACAGAATGGGAAGACTCCTACAGTGAGAAGATCAAAAAGCTCAATGATGAAGTAACGCTTGGCGTCATTACCCACTTTATTAAGCAGCTTAAGCAAGATTATTCTGGCTACCCAGACATCAAAACGTATCTCACGGAGTTACAAAAAGACATCGTCGATAATGCAGACATTTTCTTAGATGAAGACAGTGAGCAAGGCGAAGTCGCGACAGCTTCTTTAGATAAGCGTCTGCCGCGTCGCTACAAAGTCAATGTGCTGGTCAGCCAGCCTTCAGACAAGCTACCGATCGTAGTAGAAGAGAACCCGAACTACCACTCTCTATTTGGTTATATCGAAACGGCGACTTTTAAAGGCACAGTATTTACTGATTTTTCGTTGATTCGAGCGGGTAGTTTACATAAAGCCAATGGTGGTGTGCTGTTGATGGATGCGGTGAAAGTGCTTGAACAGCCCTATGTTTGGGACGGTTTAAAGCGTGCGTTGCGTTCACGTCAAATGAGTTTTACCTCTTTGGAAAAAGAGGTCACGCTAACAGGGACGGTTTCACTTGACCCAGAGCCTATCCCGCTAAATGTGAAAATCATCCTATTTGGTGATTACCACACTTATCAGCTGCTGACTCATTACGATCCTGAATTTAGCGAATTGTTTCGAGTAACGGCCGATTTTGAAGATGAAATGAAACGTACGCCCGATACCGAGCTACATTACGCGCGTTTTATTTCGAGCATAGTGCACGACAACAATATGCTGCATTGCGACCGTAAAGCGATTGCACGCATCATTGAACACAGTTCACGTACAACGGGCGATCAAGGCAAACTGTCACTTCATTCGGCGCATATTGCCAATTTGTTACGCGAATCTAACTATGTGGCGAAGCAGGCGAATTCAAACATGATCCGCCAGAATCATGTCGAAGAGGCGCTCAGCAACCAAGAGATGCGTGTGAGCCGCCTGCAAGACAGTGTGATGGAGTCGTATGTTAACGGTACAACGCTAATCCAAACGCAAGGCATGGCGGTCGGGCAGGTGAATGCGCTGTCGGTATTGAGCACCAGCGATCATATGTTTGGTGCGCCAAACCGTATTACCGCCACCACTTCCTATGGCGATGGTGACATTATCGATATCGAGCGCAGTGTCGATCTGGGTGGCAGCATCCACTCTAAAGGTGTGATGATTTTATCCGCGTATCTTTCTTCGGTATTTGGCCGTACGGCGCGCGTACCACTCACCACGACCATCACATTTGAGCAATCATACGGTGGTGTGGATGGTGATAGTGCCAGCATGGCCGAATTCTGTGCGATTGTGTCTGCGTTTTCTAAACGGCCTAATCGCCAAGATATTGCGATCACAGGTTCGATGAACCAATTTGGTGAGTCGCAGCCGATTGGCGGTGTGAATGAGAAAATTGAAGGTTTCTTTGATGTGTGTGCAATCAAAGGGCGCACCAGCCAGCAAGGTGTCATCATTCCTCGTTCAAACATGCACAATCTGATGTTACGCGCTGACGTTGTTAAAGCGGTCGAGAAAGGGGAGTTCAATATCTGGGCTATTGAACATGTCACTGAAGCGGTTGAGCTCTTTACTGGCAAACCCGCAGGCGAAGCAACAGAAGATGGCAGCTACCCGGTTGATACCATCTTCGGTTTAGCACAAGCCAAACTGAATGCGCTTAGAAAATAACCTTATTGGGTGATTTTTGAAATATTGTTAATGGTTTAATGGCCACTCATCGAGTGGTCATTTTTATATCAATTTGTAAAAAAAGATGAAAAGAATCACTTTGTCAAATCTAGTTGTTTGTTTTTATTGAGTTTGTTCTTTATTTATAATTTTATAAATATTCATTAGCCGCTTTCATCTAGCATAAATTACAGTGCATTACCTTTTGGTTTTATGGCCACCGCTACATTTTAGAGAGATTTATGCACTTTTCACTGAAAGATTTGCCTATCCGAGTTCAGGTACTGCTTCCTGTTTTAATTACCACATTTGCCTTAGTAGTCGCTCTGTGGATTACAAAAAATAATTTAGAGCATGATCAGTTTGAGGCTACGGCTGTAAGAAGTACCGTTCAAGAAAATGAGGAGACATTGTCCGTATTTGTAGTCGATGATATTAACTTGATGCGCATTAATGCACTGTATTCGATTATTGACCAACGCTATCGTAAGGAGCTTCCACTCGAGTTAAAACAAACGAAAAATGACATTGCCACACAACTGAAAAATTTGCAAAAAGAGTCAATATATCAAGGTGATGTTTCTCATATTCTTAGCCGTGTGGATGAATACGTAACTCTTTCAAACCAAATGTTGGCATTATTGGAACGGTATGATCAAGGCGCTGTATCTGAAACTGAATACATGTCATACATTTCCGAATTTAGAGAAACAGGTCATGATATGCTCAGTGCTGTTTCTGACCTGAGTAAAAAAGTTAAGCAGCAAGCAGATCAAGCATTGGATAAAATTGCAGCACATGAACAGAGCGCAATGAACACTGCGATGTTTACTGTACTGTCTGTACTTGCGTTATCTCTTGTGGTGGCTTGGATCCTCTCAAATATGATTGTGGCTCCGATTCAGAAGCTGCAAGCTGTGATGCGTGAATTAGCGCAAGGCGATTTAACCATTCGTTTAGACGTTGATGGTAAAAACGAGGTCGCAATGCTGAGTAATGATGTCAATACGACGGCCTCTCAGTTACATGCTACCGTTGACCATCTGAATCGAATTAGTGAAGAAGTGGCGTCAGCTTCAACCGAGCTGGCTGCGGTGATGACGCAAGCAGAGTCAAATGCACAACAAGAGTTGAGTGAAATTGAACAAGTTGCGTCGGCGGTGAATGAACTTGCGAGCACAGCAAACAACGTGAGTGATAACGCAACGGTCGCTGATTCAACCGCTCGCGAAGCGGATGAACTTGCTAAATCAGGCTTAGCTATTTTTAAAGAGAGCGCCCAAGCGAGCTTACAAATGTCAGAAGCGCTGAATCATGCTGCGAGCGTAGTTCTGCGTCTAAAAGAGCAATCAGAGCAGATCAACGATGTCGTTGAAGTGATCCGAGGTGTCTCTGAGCAAACCAACTTATTGGCACTGAATGCGGCTATTGAAGCGGCACGTGCAGGTGAGACTGGTCGTGGTTTTGCGGTCGTGGCTGATGAAGTTCGCATGCTTGCTGCACGTACTGAGAGTTCAACTAAAGAGATTCGAGTTATCATTGAAGAGCTGCAAAGCCAATCGATTCTTGCAAACGATAGCATGCAAACCAGCATTGAGATGCTTGCGCGTAACGGTGAGTTAACGCAACGAGCAAATGATGCACTCGTTGGGATCACGGAATCGGTTTCAGACATCAATGATTCAAATACCCAAGTGGCGACTGCGGCAGAAGAGCAGTCGCAAGTCACGCAAGATATTAACCGTAACGTGGTTAATATGTCTGAGCTTGTAAATCAAAACGTAACGGGTATCAGCCAGAGCGCCAGTGCCAGTGCCGAACTGTCACAATTGGCCGAGAAGCAAAAAGCGCAGCTCGCCTTCTTCAAACTATAAATCGACTACTATTTCCTAGTCTCAACCGCATAACTCGAAAGGTTATGCGGTTTTTTTATGAATCAAAGAATATCTAACCATCCGAAATAACTAGGTTTTTTGGGGTTATCTGTTTGTTTTTATGATTCGATCTCCCTCGTATAAAAAACACTATCTTTATTAACATTATCTTCATATATTGACCCAATAAGAACTAGAAATGTGATGTTCATCGTGTGAACGCATGGTCAAGTGGCTGAAAGTAAGGAGTGTTTTTATGGCGAAAGAGGAAAGCTTATTTCGTTTAGAAAGGGTAAAAAGGTTTAATTTTTCAGTGTGGACGGTATTAACCGGAACATTGATTGCTCGTACCAGTTTTTTCATGGCATGGCCATTTTTGATCGTGTTTCTTTACCAAGATTATGGTGCATCGCCGATTGAAGTGGGTGGAATGCTGGCGACCTCTGCTGTTGTAGGAGCAATTACTGGGCTGTATTCAGGGTATCTTTCCGACAAATTTGGTCGCAAGTGGGTGATGGTTCTTGGCAGTGTGATGGCTGCATTTGCCTACAGTGGCATTGGTGTGGCTGATCAAATCTGGCAATTTTACGTGCTTATTGTCCTTACCGGTTTAATGCGACCAATGATTGAAGCGCCGGGCAAAGCGGTGATTGGTGATAACTTGCCGAATTTGAAAGATCGCGAGCTGGCGCTTAACATCCGCTATTTCCTACTCAATCTAGGTGGTGCCATTGGGCCACTGCTTGGGATTACGTTTGGGCTTTCTCATCCACAAACTCTCTTTTTCTTTACCGGCGGCACGTATTTATTGTTTGGCTTTTGGCTGCTGCTCGGTATTGAACGTAAAGGGCGCTACACCAAACCCGATCGCTCTGGTTTGCCTAATTTTTCTTCGACGTTAAGAGTGATCAGTAAAGATAATATTTTTGTGAAGTTGATGGTGGCGAACTTCATCATGATGTTCATCTATGGGCAGGTAGAATCGTCTATTCCACAAGTGATTGTACGCACCAGTGCCGCCGATGCAGCGCAAATTGTCGCAGGGTTAGTGCTGGTAAATACC
This sequence comes from Vibrio sp. V01_P9A10T6, assembly GCF_963877065.1. Classification (NCBI taxonomy): domain Bacteria; kingdom Pseudomonadati; phylum Pseudomonadota; class Gammaproteobacteria; order Vibrionales; family Vibrionaceae; genus Vibrio; species Vibrio sp. V01_P9A10T6. The sequence goes on along the minus strand of NZ_CAWNTB010000087.1, from coordinate 21,786 downwards.
ATGACCATTATCATCTTCCAGTTCCCAATGCTGAAGTGGTTGGAAAACGTCCCGTTGTTTGTACGAACTCGGATCGGCATGTTATTGATGGGGCTTGCGCAACTCGGCTTTCTGTTTACCCCTGCAGATTTACCGATTGGTTGGGCGCTGGCTTGCTTTGTTTTGAGTATGGGCGAAGTCATTGCTTTTCCAACCTTAAACGTACAAATAGACCGCATGGCTCCCGCCCATTTGCGTGGTTCTTACTTTGGTGCCGCCGCGCTTTATTCGTTAGGTTTTGCGATTGCGCCACTAGTTGGGGGGGCGGTGATTGGATACCTCAATTCAAACTGGCTGTTTGGTCTTTGCTTTGTGCTGTGCTTAGTGATGATTTGGCTTTACTGGGTAGCAGAGCATCAGCCCGATACGGTCGAGCGTGAACCCATTACTCAAGCTTAATTTGTTCTTTTTGTAAGGCTCTCATCGAGAGCCTTACCATCGCTATTTTTTTATCGCTACGCCAACTTCCAGCTTATCTAGCCATTCCAAAAATCGTTGAACATCATCGCCCCGAAAAATAGCGCCATGTTGCGGACACATCATCTCAATATCCAGCTGGCTGACTCGCTCAATCCAATCACTTTTGGCGCGGTTAGATGGCATCCAACGTTGATGAAAATAAGTCATTTTTGGAATATGGCTTTGAAAATCTTCTACAAAAAAAGAGGCGTTAGGGCTGTCGAGCGCGGCACCAATATCGCCAGACATCAATATTTTTGCATCAGGGTCGTAAACCGAAAAGTTACCAGAAGAGTGCATGTAATGTGCTGGGATAAAGTGCAGGTCGTGACCTGATAAGGACACTTTTCCACCTTCATCTTTGATGGGGGAGAATTGAATTGACTCCATACCAAAATGGCGGATAAACCCTTCCCACAACCAAGGTGAATGTAATGTTGCACTGGGCAGTGCTTTATCCCATAAACCGAGGGAAGAGATGATGTCTGGATCTTGGTGAGAGGCAAAAAGATGCTTGATATGTTCAATCGGCACTTCTTTCACGACGCAACCGAGCATCGCCGAAAACAGTTCAATTCCACCGGGGTCTAGCAATATCGCTTGATCACGATTGACTATCATATATTGGTTGGTATCAATGATTTTTTCTGGTTTGTTTGGATCGCGAGCAAACATCACCCAGCGATGATGGCCGCGTTCAAATAGTATTTTTGATTGCATAGTTCACCTGAGAAAAGAGAGAGAATGTTTTGAGCGATAGCATGACGTGAGCTTGAATTTCTTTTGCCAGTTCAGCGACGTTATTCGCAATGCTTTGCAGTTGAGCTTGATATCGCTCATCTGCTTGAGAGGCTTCCACGCTCAGCATGATCGAGATGATTTGTGCAATGCGCAGGTTGTCGTATAAGGTTTGCAATAACTCGTGCAGGTTTTGAGCTTCAGAGTAGAAACTGTGACTGAGTTTGCTATATTCCTCTTGGTTCTGATGATGTACGACATCCAAACTGTGTAAATGCCGAGCGTTATACGCTTGTATATACACATTTTCAAAACGTTCAAGCGCAGCGCGTGCACGAGTCCTTGCGGTTGCGAGTTGGCTGATACGCTGCGCCTTCAAGTTGATGGTGTGCGACGCCTCTAGCGTGACGCGGACTAAATCGTCAATCGAATCAGTAATTGGCCGAAAACCTGCGGCACTTTCGCCCGCACGCAGAGCCAGAGCTCTGGCATTGCTGGCGACAAGCAGTAATTTTTTTGCAATGAGTACGCTTTGGTTTAGCTCTGCTGCCACTTCCGCCGCAATTACGAAAACCGGTTTGTTGTCCATAGTTATCGAAAATATTCATCAACTTAACGTGTGTTAACTATAGACCAGATTCATATTTTTGAGACTAGATTACTCGTTTGGGCTCTGTGTTACCCAAACTCAATGGTTTTTCTGCTGCTCAACTTGCCGAAGTGCACGTTGGTACATCGCCCACGCGGCAAGGCCTGCGAGGATATTACCGACCAACGCCCCGATAAACAGGCCATGCAGCGCCGCTATTTGAGCGCCAACCCATAAACAGGGCAAGAAGAACACAAACAGGCGCAGCGCGGAAATGGTTAAGGCGGTGTATGATTTTGCCAACGCATTAGAAACCGAGACCATTAACATGCAGATACCAAGCGGCCCTAAACTGATTGGCACGATCATTAAGTGCCAGTGCAAAATGGATTCGACACTTTGTTCGCTGGTCATCAGCGCTGCAAGGTGGCCGGATAATAGATAGGTCACTACGGCGATGATGAGCTGAAACCCAAGAATAAATTGGCACGCAACACGAACCAATTTTCGAATGTCTTGCAATTGGCCTGCGCCAAGCAAACGACCCACCATCGGTGGCATCGACATAGTTAATGCCAATATTGCGACCATCGCAAAAAACTCAAAACGAGATCCTAACGCCCATGCCGCGACAGCTGCGGTGCCGAAACTGGCCAATAGTTTGGTTGCCAGCATCGAAGAAAGCGGTGGAAGAAGCTGGCTTATCATGGCCGGCCCCATGATATGGCTGATAGAGCGAATACTTTTCCCTACATCCAAATCTGACCAATCAAACAGCATCCAGTGCCTTTTCGACACTTTTGGCGCAACCACGAACACGCCAATCCCAAAGGCTAAAATAGTCGCCAGCGCCGCGCCTTCAATACCCAAATCAAAAGTGAAGATAAAAATAGGGTCTAAAATCAGGTTTAAAATGCTGGTGACCATCATCATAGTACCCGGCAACATGGTATTGCCATTGGCTCGACACAGGCTGTATAAAAAGTACAGCACCGCGCCCACCCAAGCACTGACTAACCAATAAATCCAGTAGCTGTCGACGATCTGATACACAGATTCAGGAGCGCTGAGTAGCGCTAAGATGGGGTGACGCAGTAAATAGATAATCACTGAAAACAGAGCAACCCCAATGCTGCCAATAGTGACGACTAACCCACCAAGCTGCTTCGCGTAGCGAATTTGGTTCGCACCCAATGCGCGAGCAATCACCGCTGTGGTCGCAATGCCAAGCCCAACCTGAAGGCCAATAATGATCATCTGAATGGGTAATGTAAACCCTTGCGCGGCAAGGGGTAACACGCCAAGTTGGCCGATAAACGCACTATCGACCAGTTGGAAGCTCATGAGGGACAGCACACCAAACATCATCGGCCAAGTCATTTGCAAGAGTTGGCGCGTGAGTGAAGGTGGAGATAACGGGGTGGTGTTTGACATTGCTCGGCTCAACTATATGGGTAGAGGTTTTAATATGTGGCCTGTGCGGTGAAAAACAAGCTCAGAATGGTTTGTACGTTATGTGCGTTGAGTATGTTAACAGCTATATGTGAAGAGAGCGACGCCCATCCCCATCGAGTTGTTCCGTGCAATGACATGAAAATCATCATATTGATGAAATATTTCATAAAATCCTAACCATTTGGTGAATGCTTGAGCGTTAATCTCGTGATGAACTCGTCCTATTTCTATGAAATGAAACCGATTTCATTTCTGTTTTGTGAATCAATTTGCGTTTAATGTATTGATGGTGTTAATAAAAAATAACAATAACGCTCTTCCTCAGTTTCATCGCCAAAAGCAGTCGAGCGCGCTGTGAAGCGACACCTAATTTTCACTTGTTTCATTTTTTAAACTGACCACAGAACAAAAACAAACCAAGTGATTAATAGGACTTAACATGAAAAATTATAAGCTTCTACCTCTATCCCTAGCTGTGGCTGCCGTACTCTCTTCTGCTCCTTCTTTTGCCAACGATCCAATGCCAAATCCTGAGGTGTTGGATCAAGATCAACAACCACTGGTGCTGACACCAGATATAAACGTTTCTGCGGGTATCGTATTTTCTGGTTATGCTCGCTATGGCGCAGCCTACCAAAATGGCGATGTCAAACTGGTTGAAACCAATGGCCGTTTAAACGGTAACTCAACAGGCCGTTTAGGAAACGAAGGTAACGGTGGTGAGTTCCAATTTGGTAAAGGATTCGTCAGTGACAGCGGTGCTATTTGGGATGTGGTGGTGATGTTCAACCATTGGGGTGATGAGGTGGGTGTGCCTAAAGCTTACGCTGGCGGAACCAACATTTTTGAAAGCCAACCTGAACTTTATGTATGGGCTGGTCGAGACTTTCACCAACGTATTTCAACGAATTTGAACGATTATTTTTGGATGACGCATGATGGGCAAGGTGGTGGTTTCTACAACCTTAATCTAGGAGGCATTAAATTCGACGCCAGTGTCGTCAGTGCAACGGGGGCTTCTCCTAGCGATCATCCAGATGGTAATTACGCATTGACCACCAAAATCCACGGCATTCAATTTTCTGATACAACCAATCTCAGCATTTATGCTAACTACGGCTTTGATGACAATTCGGATCCAACGGCCAAAAAACTCAACGCGTATCAAGTGGCGGGTGAATTGAAGTTTGGGGATGACCGTTTGGTGGTGCGTTATGCTGATAACGCCAAAGACAGTGTTTTTTGGAAAACAGAGAATCAATCAGCGCTGCTGGTGAGCTTTGATGGGAGTAAGGCTCTAGGTGACAATGCGGCGATTGAATACCTAGCGGCTTATCAAGCCTACGAAGATGGTGCATACAAACAGTATGACCGTACTAACTACAACGTGTTGGTTCGCCCGATGTATTTTTGGGATGAGACCAACTCAACGTGGTTAGAAGCTGGCTATGATGTTGTGGATTTTGACAACATCGACGCCACCAACTCTTCTTGGAAAGTGACACTATCGCAGAACATTTCGTTTGGTAAAGGTGCAGGCGCTCGACCAATGCTCCGTTTCTATGCCACTTTGGGTGATGCCGATAACGAAACTGTGATCGACAAAGACGGCCTATTTAAAGCCGCAAGTAACCCAGATACGGTAACGATTGGCGCGATGTGGGAAGCGTGGTGGTAACCCCATATTTGATCATTAACTGTCCATTCTTTTTCCATGGCTCGCTCGATGCCTGCCGTGGTTTTTAACCTCCAGCGATACACTTACGCTTTCGGGCCACATTAGTGGCCCTTTTTTATTTACGGTAATCGGCCACCATCTTTTTCTCTCTTCCGATTGCCATGAAACAGTTTCATGGCTGCCTGGGAAACTGCTGTGGCTTTCAATGTTTAGATAATTGTCATTTGTGTGCCTAGTTCGATGTGATTTCTCTCACGCTAAAGCGAGGGGATATCTTGAATACTAGCTCATGAAAGCGGTTTCTTGTTGGTTTTGTCAGTAATGTTGTGAGGCGAGAGTGGCGACAATTAAAGATGTGTCTGATCATGCAGGTGTATCGCAAGCGACGGTGTCGCGGGTGATTAATGGAACTAGCCGTGTTAGCCACGATAAAAAACTCAGAGTCGAAAAGGCGATTAAAGATCTTGGTTACCGCCCCAATTCTATTGCTCAAGCACTGGCCTCAAGCCGTACGGGGAGCATCGGCATCATAGTACCGGAATTAGGGGGCCCTTTTTATTCAAGCATTTTGCATAACATTGAAGAGCAACTGCGTAAGTTTGGCTACCACGTCGTCGTGACGGCAGGCTCGAACACAGAGCAAGGACAAAAAGAGTCGGTGCAATTTCTGCTAGGTCGCCGAGTCGATGCATTAATTCTTCATACCCAACATCTAACCGATGACTACTTGATTGAATTGGATCAACAAGGGGTTCATTTGGTGCTAGTGAACCGTTTTATTCCTGAAATGGCCAGCAGCTGTATTGACATTGATAACGAGATAGGTGGCTTTTTGGCGACACAGTATTTACTCAGTCAGGGTCATCAACGAATTGCTTGCATTACTGGGCCATTGGATAAATCTGATGCGCGAGGCCGTTTGCAAGGCTACCGAAAAGCGTTGGAAGAGGCTGGGCTTGACTATGAAGAAGCGCTCGTGTCTGAAGCTGGTTTTACCGAAGAATCCGGCGTCAAAGCGATGCGCAAATTACTGATGCGTCACTGTGAATTTAGCGCCGTATTTGCTTCAAACGATCATATGGCATTTGGTGCATTTGAAGAGTTGCGCCGTGTCGGGTTGCAAATACCACAACACATATCCTTGGTTGGATTTGACGATATTTTATTCGCGCGTTACCTCACCCCAGCGTTGACGACCGTGAATTTCCCTCTTGAACAGATGAGCTTAGAAGCGGTTCAGCTCGTTATTCAAAAGCTGCACAAAAACAAACGCGACGTGAACTTCAAATTATCCCCTTCGTTGGTGATACGAGACTCCGTCAAAAATTTACTCAACACCCTATAAACCTAACAATAAAGATATTAAGGATGAATCATGAAATTTAAGACCTTAGTGCTATCAAGCGCCGTGGCTTTAGGATTTTCTTCGCTTACATATGCTGCCGACCACACCATCCGTTTAGACGGTTTCCCCGACTTTGATAGCAGTTTGAAAGTCTTATTGCCGGACTTTGAACAAAAGAGTGGTATCAAGGTTGACTATTTAATGAATAACCACGGCGACCACCACACCAAGCTGACGACGAACCTTGCCACAGGATCCGGAGCGGGGGATGTGATTGTGGTTGATGTAGAGAAAATTGGCCCCTTTGTTGCCTCCGGTGGCTTAGTCAATTTGTCGGAAAAATATGGCGCGGACAAATTCCAAGACCGTTTCGCACCTTATGCTTGGGCACAAGGCAAGGGTGGTGATGGCCATATGTATGGCATTCCTGTCGACCTTGGCCCAGGCGTGATGTACTACCGAACCGATGTGTTTGAAAAGGCGGGGATTGACATCAATCAAGCGATAAAAGATTGGGACTCTTATATCAAAGCCGGTGAAATATTGAAGAAACAAAACGTACAGCTGATTGCATCCGCCGCTGATGTAGCACAAGCGATCATTTTTACCACGGTTCCTGACGGCGAAGGATTGTATTTTGATAGTAAGGGAAATTCAGTCGTCACTTCCGAACGTTTTGTACATGCATTTGAAGTGGCAAAAACGATTCGTGAAAAAGGGCTAGATGGCCGAATTTTGGCATGGTCTAACGAATGGTATGAAGGTTTCCGTAACGGCACTTTTGCCACTCAGCTTTCTGGAGCGTGGTTACTCGGACATCTGAAAAACTGGATTGCGCCAGATACAGCAGGAAAATGGGCCGTATCAAACCTTCCTGATGGTATTTACGGCAGTTGGGGCGGTTCATTTCTCTCAATCCCTACTCAATCAAAACATCAAGATGACGCGTGGAAGCTGATTGAGTACATGACAACCAACCGTGATGTGCAGCTTAAAGCGTTCGAAACGATTGCCGCGTTCCCCTCTAATGTCACGACTTACGATGACCCAATGTTCAAGGAAGAAATTGAGTTTCTAGGTGGTCAAAAAGCGCGTTTGTTGTTTGCGAATGTGGCAAAAAACATCAAACCAGTCGCGCCTGCGAAAGGCGACCATGTGGCTCGTTCTATCATCTTAGAAAATGCACTGATGGAAGTGTTGGATGAAGGCAAAGACATCAAAGCCGCACTGAAAGATGCAGAACGTTTAATTCAGCGTCGTACCCGTAATATGCAATAGCACGGTCATCATTAAAAAAGAACCGCCAGCGGTGCTGGTGGTTCACTAAGCGTAAGTTATAGAAGGCATGATGTTATGCCTAAGAGGTCGTTATTATGAATCACGTTACGAGCAACGCTGTGCAAGCGCCATCGGGTCGACGTTTTTTTTCTCACCTGAGTTTGAAAGCGCTTACACCGTACGGGTTTCTATTGCCGTTTTTGATTATTTTTTCTGTTTTTGGAGTTTTTCCTCTCCTGTTTTCTGTCTATCTCTCTTTTCATGCGTGGAACCCCGTCGAAGGGGTTGCCGCCATGAATTATGTGGGATTTGATAACTACCAAGTTGCATTGACCGACCCTTGGTTGTGGCGTTCATTAAGCAATACATTGTGGTTGGCGATAACTTCGGGCATCGCTCAACATTTAGTGGCTATTCCAGTGGCCTATATTTTGGTTTCATTGGGCGATCGGCTGCGTCATTGGCTGACATCCGCTTATTTTTTGCCATTCATTACCTCAACGGTGGCGGCGTCGCTCATCTTCTTCAATATGTATTCACCCAATTCGGGCATCATCAATCAAAGCTTAATGGCTTTAGCTGATAGCAGTGTCTTTGGCTGGGCATTTTCTTGGCTTAATGAGTATCAGCCTATCCGTTGGTTAGATGATGCCAACATGATCAAACCCTCGATTGCCATCATGGTTTTTTGGAAATACACCGGTTTTAACATCGTGTTGTACACCACAGGTTTAATGACCATTCCCAAAGAAATTTTAGAGGCCGCGCGGATGGATGGCGCTAACGCTTTTCGCCGTTTTTGGAATATCTCACTGCCGATGATTCGCCCTTTCGTTTTCTTTGCCGTCACCATGACCATCATTGGCAACTTACAACTGTTTGAAGAACCGTTTGTATTAACGCGCGGCACCGGAGGCGTAGGCCAAGCGGGCTTAACCATCTCAATGTATCTCTACAAAGTGGGTTGGGAGTGGCTAGAGATGGGCACGGCATCCGCTATTTCTTGGCTGCTGTTTGCGCTGATTGCAACTTGTACTGCGATTCAGTTTTTCTTCTTTGGTAAAAAAGGGTTGGGGGAGTAATAGCATGTCAATCCACGCTTTAAAACTCAGTGATCGCAGCATTGAACTCATCACTAAAGTAATGATGGCGCTACTGGCGGTTGTATTGATTGTCTCGGCGTTGATCACTGTTTTCCCATTTTTGTGGTCGGCGCTGCTGTCAACGCGCGATCGTACGGAAATCTTCGGTTCAGGCATCAGCTTTGCCATTGGGGATAGCTTAGCCATTAACTATGCAAAGCTGTTGCAGATTATGCCGTTTTGGCAGGCGATGTTTAACTCTATCTACATTGCCTTTTTAGGCACCACTATCTCACTGTTGTTTTGCAGTATGGGCGGTTACGCATTTGCTGTGTTTCAGTTCAAAGGTAAGAACGCGCTATTTGGCATGTTGGTGGCTTCCATGATGATCCCACCCGTCTTGAGCTTGATCCCCTATTTTATGATCGTGAAATTTCTGGGTTTGATGGATAACCACATGGCAGTTTGGCTGCCGTTTACCACTACTCCGTTCGGGATTTTTCTAATGCGCCAACACGTGATGGCCTCTATTCCTAAAGAGTTATTAGAAGCGGCCAAACTCGATGGCGCGGGAGAGTTTCGTACTTACTGGAGCGTTGTTTTGCCGTTGATGAAACCTGCATTGGCAACACTGGCGATTGTACAGTTTGTCTTTTTCTGGAACAGCTTTATGAACCCGTTAGTGGTGCTCACATCGCCAGAAAACTACGTCATTACTCAGGCGTTACGTAGCGTGCAAGGCATTCCAAATACGCCTTGGGGTGCGGTGATGCTTGGCACCACCATTTCTATATTGCCACTGGTGACTATCTATCTCTTTGCGTCCAAACAGATGATAAGCGGCTTAACATCCGGTGCAGTAAAAGGCTAATTGGCCTTTAATCCCTCATTTTAGTTACTCATGCTGGCGTGGTTTTGTTGAAAGAAGGCGCAGTGTGAAGGAGAAAAATTATGGCAAAAGTTGAATTTAAGAACATTAAGAAGTCGTTTGGTCATGTGGATGTTGTTAGGCATTTTGATTTCACGGTGAATGATGGTGAGTTTGTGGTATTTCTTGGCCCATCGGGTTGCGGAAAATCAACCACATTACGCATGCTGGCGGGTCTGGAGTCGATTACGGCCGGTGATATTTACGTTGGTGACAAGTGGATGAATAACGTAGATGCCAAAGATAGAGACTTAGCGATGGTGTTCCAAAGTTATGCGCTTTACCCACATATGAGCGTGTATGAAAACATCGCGTTTGCATTGAAGTTAAAAGGCATGCCAAAAACTGAAATCGATAAGGAAGTGCGTAAAGCGGCAAAAATGTTAGAGCTTGACCCGCTCCTTGATCGTAAGCCTAAAGAGTTATCTGGCGGTCAACGCCAACGCGTGGCGATGGGGCGTGCCATGGTGCGTACGCCAAAAGTGTTCTTGTTTGATGAGCCACTTTCTAACTTAGATGCCAAACTTCGTGGTGTGATGCGCGAAGAGATCAAGCAGTTACATCGTCAGCTTAAAACCACCACTATTTATGTTACGCATGATCAAATTGAGGCCATGACGCTTGCTGATCGCATTGTGATCCTCAAAGATGGCTATGTTGCGCAAGTCGGTACGCCAACAGAGGTATTTCAACGCCCGGCGAACAAATTTGTGGCGCAGTTTATTGGTAACCCTTCGATGAACATGCTTGATGCACAACTTATCCAGCAAGATGGCGAATGGCTTATCCAACTGGGTGACATCTTTATTCCGCTTCCCGAGCGATTTAAAGCGCATGCGTCTAAAAACCTCGCACTGCATGTCGGTATTCGCCCCACCGACATTCACTTACGCGCAGAACAAGTTAACCATGAACGTGTATTGCCAATTGCCGTCACGCTCAAAGATAAAGAGTTGCTCGGTGCGAGTATTTTGTTGAAAACCCATGTTGCAGGCCAGCCTTTGATGGTGGAAACCCAAGCGGCAGAGGTAGAGGTGACGAAGGTTACACTCTATCTCGACCTAGATGCGATTCATATTTTTGATGCGCTGAGTGAAAACTCATTGGCCAGTTTTTAATGGTGAACAAGACGATGACAATAATAAAGCAAGCCCCTTATTTCGACGTTTGGCCCAAAATAGAATCAGCAATCAAAGCTGACCCTGAAATTGAACAGCAAGTAGCAAGGATCGTCGGGTTGATGACCTTAGAAGAAAAAATTGGCCAGATTATCCAACCAGAAATCCGCGATATTACGCCGCAAGAAATCATCGATTATAAGATTGGTACGGTACTCAATGGTGGTGGCTCTTGGCCAAACAGCAATAAACATGCACCAGCCAGTGAATGGGTAGCGAAAGCCGATGAATACTGGTTTGCCGCAGAAAAAGCTTATCAAGGTCGCCCATTTCATATTCCGTTTATGTGGGGGACTGACGCAGTACACGGCCACAATAACGTCTTTGGCGCAACCGTATTTCCGCACAATATTGGGTTGGGGTGCGCGCGCAATCCTGCCTTAATTCGCAAAATTGGCCGTATTACCGCGCTGGAAATCGCCGCGACGGGTATTGATTGGACCTTTGCACCAACCGTGGCCACCCCTCGTGATTTGCGTTGGGGGCGCTGTTATGAAGGTTACTCTGAAGACCCTGAAGTGACTTATGTTTATGCCAGTGAAATGGTCGCAGGTTTGCAAGGTGACGCCATTGACTTACAAGGTGAGCATCATGTGATCTCAAACGTCAAACATTGGGTGGGCGATGGCGGCACAGTGAATGGTGTTGATCGCGGCAGCAATACTTACAGTGAAGATCTGCTGCGTAACGTGCATGCCATGGGCTATTTCAGTGGCCTTAATGCCGGTGCGCAAGTGGTGATGTCTTCATTTAATTCGTGGGATAACCAAGCGAACTACGATCACGCACCGCACATTTCAGGTGATTACAACCTCAAAATTCATGGCAGTAAGTACCTACTCACTGATGTTTTGAAAGATCAAATGGGCTTTGATGGATTAGTTGTAACCGATTGGCATGGTCATTCTGAAGTCAGTAAATGTACCGATGGTAATGCGACTTACGCTATCAATGCGGGTAACGATATTTTAATGATCCCTATCCGTGAGCATTGGCAATCGGCCTATCGTCAGGCGGTGAGCGATGCCAAAAGTGGAGTACTGAGCCAGAGCCGAATTGATGATGCTGTGACGCGTATTTTACGGGTGAAAATGCGCGCGGGTTTATGGAAAAAACCGCATCCTTCAGCGCGAGCTTTGGCTGGTCAGCAGTCACTGATTGGTTGCTCTGAACATCGTGCTATCGCTCGCCAAGCCGTGCAGCAATCGATGGTACTGTTGAAAAATAACAAGGGTATTTTACCGCTCAAACGTGGGTGCAAGGTTGTGTTAACGGGCAGCGGTGCCAATGATTTGCAAAAGCAAGCGGGCGGGTGGAACCTCACTTGGCAAGGGGATGAAAATAACTTAGCCGATTTCCCCGGAGCCACCACAGTGAAAATGGCGTTAGAAGCCGAATTGGGCATAGATAATGTTTGCTACGATCCAGAATTAGCAGGTGATTGGCAAGCGGGTGATATTGCGGTTGTGGTGTTTGGTGAAGATCCTTATTCTGAAATGATGGGTGACATCAAAGCGTGGCAATCTTTGGAGTTTTCAACCTTGAAACGTCGCTACCGAGCAGATAGCGAAAAAATCAAAGCATTTCATAAGCGCGGCGTAAAAGTGGTATCGATTTTCTTTAGCGGTCGTCCACTGTTTGTCAATGAAGAAATATCCTTGTCTGATGCTTTTGTTGCGGCATTTTTACCCGGCAGCGAAGGACGTGGCATTACTGATGTTTTAGTGGCTAAAGAGAATGGTGAAGTTAATATCGACTTCTCTGGTACCTTGTCATTCAGTTGGCCCAATAAAAAGCGCAGCACCTGTGTGAACCGTATTCCTCCTCATATTCCCAATTATGTCGTGCCTGAATGTGAGCAGTCTCCTGTTGGGGAACATGCTCCTTTATTTGAATACGGTTATGGGCTTAATTACGCTGAAAAAAAACAAACTCGAGATTTGGATAACCTTGATTTAGATATCGACTCAGAAGAAGCAAAATGGCAAGCAACACGTGCAGAGCATCTGTATGGCATTATGGCGACGATAGGCGATTATCAACTTAAAGTGTCGGATGCTGAACATTGGATGGGCGTGGATGTCTCACGCAACAACGTGATGAAACTCGGTGCTGTCCGAACTAAGCCGTATAACTACCAGCAGCAGCAAGACGCCGTTGAGGTAGAAATTCTGGGGGGTGGAGCAATGGTTTATGCGCAAACGGGGCTAGGGCAAGCGGAAGATTTCAGCCATTACGATAATGCGCATGGTGTGGTCAGTTTTGAGATTAAAGTGCTCAGAGCGGCAACAGAACCTGTTTATTTGGCACTGCAACGCGCCGTTGTTCCTGGATGTTTGGGGGATATTGATAACGTGGTTAAAGTGGACGTCAGCCACTACTTTTCCACCATCAATGATAGCTTTGCGCGCGTGAACATTGCTTGTTCACATTTCTCTGAGCAGGGATTAAGTTTTACTCATCTCGACACGCCCTTCTCATTATTTACTAATGGTGAGTGTCAATTTGTGATCGCCAATATATGTTGGGATACACAGTAAAAAGAAACGATAGACTCCTTCTCTGTGTGGAGAAGGAGTGCTTCTAAAGGGCCAAACATCGCCATGAGAAAATCAAAGAAAGCACCCACTGTTTATGATGTCGCTAAGCTTGCCGAAGTTTCGGCAAGCACTGTCTCTCGTTTTTTGAATCGCACAACTTACGTATCGGATGAAAAAAGCCAAAATATTGAACGTGCAATTAAAACCCTTGGCTACAAACCTAGTTACCCAACCAGTCATCTAGGCAATAAGCGTTCGATGACTATTGGTGTATTAGTGCAGCACGCAGAGAGCCCTCACACCAGTCGAATTCTGAATGACATGGAGAAGGTATTAATGACCCAAGGGTATTCACTGGTGATTGCCACAGGTCAGTGGCAGAAAAACTTGGAAGCACATGCACTGGAGTATCTTGCTAGAAGCAATGTCGATGGAATGATCATAGTGACGGGCAGTTTAAAAAGCGATCAAATCCTCAAATATGCTCAATCGATTCCCATCATTGCTGTCGGCCACCAAATTGTTAGTAATAATGTACGTTGCATTAATGTGGACAATGTACTCGGCGGTTATATTGCCACCTTGCACCTATTGCAATTAGGGCACGTGAACATTGCTCATATAAAAGGGCTCGCTAATCAGCCTGATTCAACCGCCCGTTTCACTGGCTACCAAAAAGCGCTTCGTGAAGCGGGAATTAAGCCTATGCCTAAACTCATTAAACAAGGTGACTTTAGCTCTGAATGTGGGTATGAAAAGACGGTTGAACTGTTGCAGTCTAAAGTCCATTTCTCGGCGATTTTTGCTGCTAATGATCAAACGGCTTATGGTGCCATTAAGGCGTTAACTGATCACGGTGTGCGAGTGCCAGATGATGTTTCAGTGATTGGTTTTGATGACTTACCTGTCTCTCAGTATTTCACTCCGGCCCTAACGACATTGCGTCAACCAATTGAAGAGATCGGTGCGGTGTGCGCGCATTCCATTCTCAACTTGCTCAGTGGTGAGAGGCACGATGCTAGGTTACCCCCTATCGATTTAATTGTGCGAGAGTCCACAAAGTCTATCTATCGTTAATAAAAAGCCCTCGTGAGAGGGCTGTTTTATCCGAGTGAAATTAGTGATCGATCATATCAGCCAAAATCATGGCTGCGTGGGTTCCCACCACACCTGAATCGAAACCGTACATGTGGCTATACTTGTTCGCCATTGCGGTATGTACATTGTTAGTGATCTCATCTTGCCAGCGTTTGAACCAAACGAAGTGGTTTCCGTCACTCAAAACTGGAGTGTAGGGCGCGACTTCTAGCTGCTTGCCCACTTCAGTTCTGATGTCCGCAATATATTCCAGCAGATCTTTCACATCCTGTTTTGAACCGATATTGCCATGGCCGCCGTTAATAAAGTCCCACTGTTTGCTGAGTGGTGTGCTCAGAAGGCTTTGTAGATCCTCTTCGTAACCGTGGAAATGCTCTGCTCCCGCGAAATTATAAAACGGCAGTTGATCAGGGTTAATCATGTCTGCAAAATGCAGCACACGATCACTTGGGATAAGAATCATCGTGTTATCCGGTGTATGGCCAGAGCCTTCTGGTGCCATCATCTTTAACTTCATTGAGCCAAATTTGACCGTTTGAGGTTTTTTCAAATCGTATACCTCATTTGGCGCTGGAACTTTAGGCGTTTTCACACCGTTTTCGCCCACTTCAGCGTGGTGGTTGATCTTGTCTGCAACGGTTTGACTAGCAATAACACGGACATTATCCACCTTTGGATAATTTTTCTTAATCAAGTCAACCAGTTGGTTACCACCACCTACATGATCTAGGTGGTAGTGCGAATACATAATGGTAGTAATTGGTTTATTGGTGATGGATTTAACTCCTTTAAAAAGAGCATCAATGCGGCCATCGCCTAGCGGATCAATCAACAATACTGAGTCTTCATTAACTACAACCGTAGCGTTGTAATAATTAACCCCGATCCAATAGGTATTTTTGCCCAATTTTTGAACGGTGGCTTTACTCTCATCAAATTGGCGCTCATACAGGTTATTGATTTTCTGTCCCAGTTTCAGAGACTGAGTGGCAGAGGGCTCAACTACGATTTTCGCTGTGTCTTGAACGGTTTCACCAGGAAAAAAAATCGCATGTTGGTTGTCGTGGTCATGGCCTTTCGCATTTACATTAAAAGTAAACAGTGCAGCAGCAATAGGGGCTAAAACTAGGGTGGATAGTTTCATTTTTTATCTCCTCAATCAGGTGAGGAGAAGATAAATGAAAAACAAACATATCAAAAATGCATGCTTGTTATAGTATATAGATCATTTACGCACGAAATTATTAGGTGATGGTATGGTCGCCCCCGAAATCAATTTGCGCAGCATTGACTTAAATTTATTGACGATTTTAGAAAAGCTATTAATTCATAAGCATATTAGTCAGGCCGCTCAAGTATTAAACATGAGTCAGCCAGCAGTCAGTCGAGCTCTGATGCGCTTGCGTGAACAATTTGGTGATCCATTGCTGGTGAAGGTGAAAAATGAGTACCGTTTGACTGTAAAAGGTGAGCGCCTTTATAGCGAATTGGAAATATCACTCAATACCATTCGTCATATGTTGGTAGATGACGAGTTTGACCCCCGGCAATACTCAGGCGTGTTCACTATAGGGGCGCTGGATTTCGAAATGATGATGATTGTGCCGAAATTGTTGGCGCGTTTTCAACAGCGTGCTCCAAACTTGAAATTACAAATTGTGTCTTACAACTCGTTTATGCCGCTGCATGATTACTTGGAAAAGGTGGCGGATTTATTACTGTATTCCACCGATGAGTCACCCACTAACGTGTTTAAACAGCGTTTATTTAATGATAACTATGCCGTAGTGATGTGTTGCCAGCATAAATGGGCTCATCAGCCTATGACGTTAGAGCGCTATTGCCAGAGCCGACATCTAATCATCTCCGGTAATGGCTTGGGCAAAACGGATATGGATCATGAGCTGAAAAGACTGGGTTATCAGCGCGAAGTGGTGGCATCTTTGCCACATTTTTCGATGGTGCCGGAGTTATTGATTAACACTGATCTGATTGCCACTTTACCAAGACGTCTGGTCTCTCACCTAGGTAGACGTTATGACATCACGGTGGCCGATTTACCGTTTCACACTGCCGACTTTCGAGTTGAACAATTTTGGCATCTCATTCATCACAATAGCCCAATCCACCAGTGGGTGAGGCAGGAAATAAAAAATATGGTGGATGAAGAAATCGGGGAATCGGTGTGAGGCGACTTTATTGAGCCGCCTCTTTCTTTAGCGGATTCTAACTGGGAATATCGCAATAAATTTGAAGCCTCACACAATCGGCAGCGTAAGACTGCTTGTTAAATATAAGATACAGAGTAGGGCAAAATATAGCGATATTCCACCATATTGCTACTCCTTACTTACTTTAAACAAAGCCAAGTTAAAAACTTAAGCACCACTATAGCAGGCTGCATTGAAATCAAAAGGCTGTTTCTGCTTTCTGAAAATATGAACGTTTGGATCTGTATCAAGACCCAGCTCAGTCCACGTGCTAGAAATACCAGGCTTATTCGCTTTATTAGTAACAATGTCTTCGCTAACCAAAACGTTAATACGCTGCTCTTTCGAGAGAACGTAAGCAGTATGCCGCACACAACAATCACTGTTAAACCCCATGATGACTGCACTATCAATTTGGTTTTGGTTAATAAATTGAATGATTTTACTTTGAGAGCTGGTATCAATTTCAACCGTTTCTTTCACTACATAATGGTATCGTTCAGGTCCAAACTTATACATTTCAGATTTGAGCTTTTTAAAGGTCGGGTTGTGTTCAAGATAACGGCTTCTGTCTCCACCATAGTTATCTCGTAATGAAAAACGGTCAATGTAGTTGATATCAAAGACGTGAAGCTTGTTTTTGTTGGCAAACTTCAACATTTCTATTTGGTTTTTCCAAATTTTTTTATTGCCTGGTGCTTGTGCTGGTAACCAAGGCAACTTTGATGTCGTTTCTTGCATGTCAATCATGAGGATAACGGGTTTATCCCCCCTGTCTATACGAGACAATATGTCATTTTTTAAAGCCTCTACATCTGCCCATGATTGCGTTGAAGAAAGGATTAAGCTGAAGGTAAGCAGGGCTCGTGTTGTCAAAAACTTCTTATTCATAGTGTGTATTGGTTTCATGGTTTTATTCCTACAAATACTTAGGGTTGTTAGGACTGAGATCACAAGCCACTTTACGGTCACTTTGCTGTTTCACAGCCCATTCAATGGATGCTTGTACTTCCAATTGTTGACTTGTGAGTGATGACATTAATTCATGTATAGGAGCAATCCACTCAAGTAAACTGTCGCTATTTATATCTAATAGTGCTTCTTTGACAGGAGTAAAATTGATGTAGCACTCACGTCCTGGTTGGTTGTTAAGTTGATTTGACGCATTAGCCAGAGCAGAAAATCTTTCATTGAGAACGGATTGAGGATCAAAGAGCGCTCGCAGTGAAGAGTCTAACTTTTGGTCATAATTGTATGGGGGGAGGTGAGAGATTGTATAACGAAGAACATTGCCAGGAAGCTCTTCAGTAAAGAGAACATCATTTGGCATGTCGTTGGCATGTCCGGTAGAGGTGTGCTGCTGGTGGACGATGGCTGCATATCGATGGAAGTCCCCTATCTGAGAGATAAGCCAGTCTGTGCCTTTTTGTTTTGATTGATTTATTGCTTCAATCATCTCTCTTTTTAGGATCTCTTTGGCTATTTGAAGCGAGTTTCCGGAAAGAGAAGCC
Source organism: Vibrio sp. V01_P9A10T6 (assembly GCF_963877065.1). Classification (NCBI taxonomy): domain Bacteria; kingdom Pseudomonadati; phylum Pseudomonadota; class Gammaproteobacteria; order Vibrionales; family Vibrionaceae; genus Vibrio; species Vibrio sp. V01_P9A10T6. Next base: position 3,658 of record NZ_CAWNTB010000087.1, on the reverse strand, counting down.
AAATCCAAAGTTGAGTTTTTTAAGGCTGAAGCCATTAAAGGGGCATGCTTTTCTAAGTCAAAGCTGCCAGGGTGCGCATAGCTCAAAAATTGAGTCAGTTGAATCGCTTGCCACTCGCTTTCTAGGGCTTGAGGAATAAGCTCAGCAAGTTTGATTTCTCTGTATCTTGATACAGAGCTTGAATAATCCGCAAACCACCGACTAATGTCGGATAAAGAGGAGTGTTGAGAGATGTTTTGCCTCTCTAAGTATCCGGCATTCCATCCTTGACAATTATGTGGACACTCATCTTTTATCTGCGCATCGGAACCGAACAACCATTTGTGCACTAAAGCGCTGTCTTTTTTTGCATTATTTTTGGCGGCCTGCTGCTGCGAATAGTGAGTGATTTGTTGTTCAAACCATTGTTCTTCTTGATTCGCATCCCAGCCTATGCTGATCAAATTCAAGATGGCTGCGTCGAACTTTGTATGAAAACTTTGGCGTGGCTGAGAAGTGATTTGGCTGATAACTGCGTCTTTTGCTGGTTCAAATTTTCGTGTTTCAGCCGGTATCCATTCGTATTTTCTACATCCCTGGAAGTTAGGATCACCAGCCAATACTCCAAATGAGGTGCATTTTCTATAGCCTTCATTCAAGACGAGGGTTTTTGTTTTGAGCTCATCAGCCGTTGCTGGACGGTAAAGAACACTACGCGCCATTTCATCGATCGCATATCGGCTAGCTTGATCTTTAAAAAATTGAGTTGATTTTTCTAGAGCACCAGAATCAAACAAACGATCAACGGCTTGTCGGCCATCGATTATTATCTGCTTCTTAAGTGCTGAACTGATGTGCTCAAGATGTTCGCTTGCTGTATTTGCTATCTGCTTCTTGGTCGACAAAACGGTTTTAAAGGCCTGCGTAAACGCCTGTTGATCAATATGCCCAGTACGTAACTCATCTAGACGCTGCACAACACCGCTTAATACACTTTGCTGGCAGAGTTGTAAGTTAGTAAGTGCTCCATTAGCTTCTGAGGTCGATGGAGTGCTTGAAGAGCTATTGGAGTTTGAATTGGTATAAAGCGATGCAATCACTCGAGTTTCTGCATCACAAGCGCTAGTTAAGTCGCTAGGAAACAAGCGCGAGCCATTATGGTCAAACGAAAGAAGCGTATAAACATACTTATGTAACTCTTGATCGAGTGCGCTAATAAGCTCGTTAGACAATTTAGCTTGTGCGTAAACCATTTCCTGATAATGGTATTGATATTTAAGAGTGATATCTTTTGCGTACGCACCGACTATTTCAGTGACTAAATCCGCTTGTTTACTGGCGAGCTCTGCCCAATGTTTCTTGTTTCTTAAATCTTGCTGGGTGGCAATATCGTTGTGTATGTTGAAACTGTAATGTTGACCACTTGAAATGGCATCCCAGCGGTGACTTAATATCACTCGGTCTATTTCTCTTTCGGGTAGTTTGAGTACACCAAACCAATCCACTAGCCCCATAACCGTTGCAAATCGATCATAAGAAGTTTGGGATTCATCTTTAAATGTATTACCTATCTCTTTTGCCCATAACCCTACCGCCGCAGCATCTCCAATAGGGCCAAGTACTTCAAGAGCGCTGGTGGCGAATTTTGAACTTGTTCTACCTAGTGTTTGCAGCAGTCTCTTTGCTGCGTCTGCTTCTATGGTAAGTGTTGAGCTAGGGCCTAGATCCAGTAAGGAAGAAGATTTTGAATACAGCTCATTAGCTTCAATAATTGAAGGTTTTAATTCAGTGAAGTGTTCTGGCGTGGAAGAAAAAAGTGCGTCAACTGTAATGTCGTCACTAAATAAGGAATAATTATCTTTGCGTAATGCCCTCATGGAGTCGTTATCGAGGACGTTGATTTCATCCCCGATTCGGCAAATCTCAAAGGCAGTAGTGGATGTAGTAAAAAATGCACTTACGAGCAGCAGTTTGGGCAACTTCATATCTCAATCCTTTGTTGGCTGTTATTTATTATTAAACGTTACTGAAATGTTTATTAATTCCTAACAAGGACCAAGTCTAGTGAATTATCATAAGTAAGATTAATTTTATGAATTAATATCACAGAAGGTGAATTATTAATTAGTGTTATAGAGTGTTTTTAAAAGTGGATCTATTTTCCAGTTAAATAACTCATAGATAAATACCGTACGAATGATTTAATTAGAAAATTAACGCATGTGATAATTGTAGTCTGATAATATGCACAAATGACATATGGGCTATATCATTTGTGCATTGTTAATGTTGATTTAATTCATCTATTTTTATCGGAAATAATAAATATTAGCATCACATAGTTAAGATTATTTTCACTATCTTTAATTCGTAAAAGCTAATGCACGGTGGTTTAATTACTGTCGTGCTGTAAAATAATGATTTTATATAGCGTAACCATCTTATGAATATCGATAGGTTGCGTGAGTTTTTTTAGTGAAAAGCTATGTAAGCACTGGAGAATTTATTTTTGTCGTTTACTTTAAAAGATCATAAAATTAAGAGGAAATTTAAATGGAAAATAAAAAATATACAAAACCAATATTAATTGGCTTGACCTTGGTGGGAGGTGGCTATTCATTGCCTGCTAGTGCTGTTGAAGGTAATGATGTCTTACCAAGTGATGCGCCATACATGGTTTATTTAAAAGACGCACATTGCACTGGTACGCTGATTGCGCCAAAAACAGTACTTACCGCACTCCATTGTGTCGCACTTGGCGCTCAAAAAGATAATCATGCGTATCTTTTACATTCAAGAGCTCAAGAGCTTGACGAGAATGGCCGTATACCGCACCTAGGTATTAAAATCAAAATAGTAGAAACCTATACAGCTAATCACTTATTCGAACGCCAAGATGGATTTGATGATATAGCTATCGTAGAACTTGAAAGCATGCCAGAGGGGGTTACGTTTTTACCTGTCGCAAATCAGTCAATTCCTCTCGGTGCAGAAGTGTTCCCCATCGGCTATTCAACCTCAAACCTAAAGCGTATGCCTATTCCCGCTATTGTTGCTGCAAAGGAACATTCTCCAGATTATGAGCGTGAAGTGGAGATGGCTCAATGCCATAGCTCTAAATATTTTTCAAACAACTTTTTTACTCAGGAATATTCTCAAATAGCTCAAGAAAGTTGTGATTGGGCTGAAAGGGGTTATGAACATAGACAGGAACATGGGATCTATAAGCCTAACCGTTATTCTATTGCTATTGAAAATCCACCATTAGATTCTTCAGATTCTAGATTTAATGTCAATGAATTTGGTACTGTACTAACGAAATATTCTACTTTTAGGGGGGATAGCGGTGGCCCTTTAATTTACCAAGGAAAGGTATATGGTGTTGTCAGTACGGGAGTGAATTCCTATTCTCAGGTGCATAATCAGGCGACATTCTATGCTGGTTTTACCAGACCTGGAGTATTTAATTGGATAGTTGATACAGTGAAAAAAATTCAAAATAAATCTATGGAAAAAAATGTGAGTACGGCAGTGCATGATGCCCCAATTGTATTCCCAATAGATTAGCTATCCCTACAAAATAGAAGCGGTAATAATTTATAAACACTGCTTTTATTTTTTAAACTGACTAGCCCTCGTTAGGGCTAGTAGGACATAAAATTATAACCGTCGGAATTGG
>NZ_CAWNTB010000086.1:0-4534 GCF_963877065.1 Vibrio sp. V01_P9A10T6 | reverse complement strand
GCCTTCATTGTGGATATGATTAACTATGGAATTATTAAGTAAGTATGCATCTGAAATTATTGCGTTATGTGCATTGTTTTTAACTATGTATCAAGCTAGTAGCCAACATCGCCAGAATCGTATATCACTAAAACCTCACTTAGATATTTTTACGGAACGTTTTTTTAATAAGGGTGTAGGACGTATTGAAATCTATTTGATAAATAATGGCTTAGGACCTGCATTTGTAGATACTTTTGATATCAAACTAGGTGATAAAAAATACAAAGCTAGTGAGGCGTTAACTGCATTGTTTGGAGATAGAACAGACGAATTTAACTATACAGAGTTATCTAAAGGTTACGCGATAGCTCACAACCAGCGAATTCGTTTGTTATCTGTTAATTTCCCAGCTAAAGGTTGGTCTGAGGTCAATGCTCTCGAAGAAACTATCAATACACTAGAGCTAGATATTCAGTATAAGTCTGTTCACGGGCAAGCTTTCACGTTGCACGAATAGAAGGCTAACAAACGCCTCAAGAGGGACTGTCAACGCGCGGCGTTTCCAGTCCCATTGAGCCGCGGTGGTTGCAGTTGTTGTGTTTGAGTTTAGTGGTAATGCGTTGTCAGCCCCTTAGGCGGGCGTTAGGCACAGGGTGGAAAATTGGAACTACAACAGTTAAATCAGCGTCATCTTAAATGCTTGCTCGACCATGTTTGCCTTGACTCAGAATTGACGTTTTGTGAAGGGGCTGTGCCACCAAAGCATGTTCTGATTCGTTCTTATGAGCAGATCCAAAACTCAAAAGCTGAAATTTGGTCATTACCCTACATGATGTCAGTGGACAATAATGTCGTTGGTTTCTGTGGCTTCAAAGATGAACCTCAAGATGGTGAAGTTGAAATTGGATACAATGTTTCGTCTTATAAACAAGGTCGAGGATTTGCAAAATTGGCAGTCAATCAACTTTGTCAGTTAGCGTTTAATGTGGATTCAATTGAAAGTGTTGTGGCTTTGATTTCATCGGCGAACCTCGCTTCGTTGAATGTCGTACGTGCTAACAACTTTGTTTTCATTGGTTTTGTGGTTGATAGCGAGAATGAAAAATTGGAAAAGTGGGTGCTAAAGCGGGCATCCTGTGCCTAACAAACGCCTCAAGAGGGACTGTCAACGCGTGGCGTTTCCAGTCCCAATGAGCCGCGGTGGTTGCAGTAGTTGTGTTTGAGTTTAGTGTTATGCGTTGCCAGCCCCTTAGGCGGGCGTTAGGCATTAATCGTTCGACTATCAAATTTAGCTGATACAATGCCCTTATTATTCAAAGTAGTAGAGTTTTTAAGTATGGACATAGGCAAGTTAACGCGAAAAGAACTGATAGAGTTAAATCATAGGATCGTAGCTCGTTTGGAGTATCTGGATGAACTTGAAGTTCAAGCCAAAAGGCAAGAGTTCATACTTGGTTCGCCGGCGCAGTTTGTCGATGATAAAGGCACTATTCAGCTATGTGTTGTCGTTAAGTTCAATAAGAAGTCAGTATCGGTGTCAACAGCAAATGGTGAGCGTTGGAACATTCCAGCAGAACGATTACAACCGTTGGCAAATGCCTAACAAACGCCTCAAGCGGGACTGTCAACGCGTGGCGTTTCCAGTCCCATTGAGCTGCGGTGGTTACGGTTGTTGTTTTTGAGTTTGGTTGTAATGCGTTGCCAGCCCCTTAGGCGGGCGTTATATGCTCATATAAAATTCGGAGTCTACTAGATTGTTTTTAAGAAAAGCTGAGCTTTTTGAGTTAGATACGATTTACTCAATGGGGTTTGACGTTTGGAATGGTGGCCTATCTTTCCAAGAATACTTAGTTAACTGCCAGAATAGTAAAAAATACCAAGCGGGTACTTGGTATGTGTTGGTTGATGGCGAGCGAATTGTATCGTCTCTTATTGTTTACAGTGGATTATTCGGTCTACAAGAAGGATGCTTTGGCATTGGTTCATTAGTTACAACTCCAGAGCTACGACATCGTGGTTATGGCTCTAAATTGGTCGGTTTGATGAAAGCCGAGTTATTGAATACTCCAAGCTGTAAGGCGATTTACTTGCATAGTGATATAGGGCGTAAGTATTACGAGAACCTCGGTTTTTTCAGCATAAATGATTCGGATTGTCTGTGTGTTTCAAAAGACCAATCACATTTTGAAAACCCAATACCGACGTACTTTTAGTTCTGATTTCAGCATATAACAAACGCCTCAAGAGGGACTGTCAACGCGTGGCGTTTCCAGTCCCAATGAGCTGCGGTGGTTGCAGTTGTTGTGTTTGAGTTTTGTGGTAATGCGTTGTCAGCCCCTTAGGCGGGCGTTATGGCTATCAAATTGAGTTCATCACGAATGTCGATAAGTGGATTTAAATTGGAGTACTATGCTGCAATTAAATTCGCTGAAGAACTCGATGACAATCCCAATTAAAAATGTTTTAAATCCTGAAATATCTTGCTCAAACTGCCACACCTGTTGTTGTCGTTTAGAAGTCATGATCATTACCGATACAGGTGTGCCAAAGCAGCACATTGCATTCGATGAATGGGGTGGCGAGACAATGCTGCGTTTGGCGGATGGCTGGTGCTCAGCTCTAAATCGCGAAACGTTTATGTGTACAATTTACGAAAATCGCCCTTGGATTTGTCGAGAATTCGAAATGGGCTCTTACGAATGTCGAGATGAAAGGTTAGAACATCCTTAAATGGTTTTACGCAATAAATCATTGGGTTGCTAGCCATAACAAACGCCTCAAGAGGGACTGTCAACGCGTGGCGTTTCCAGTCCCAATGAGCCGCAGTGGTGATGGTTGTTGTGTTTAAGTTTTGTGGTAATGCGTTGCCAGCCCCTTAGGCGGGCGTTATGCCTCAAGGAGAAACTGTAGTGCAAGGATTTGAAATAAGCACAGATAATAATCGACTCAATTTTGAGGTGATTTACGAATTTATCTCTCAAAGCTACTGGGCTGCTGATATCCCTAAGGCTACATTAGAAAAAGCCATTTCAAACTCATTTTGCTTTGGGGTTTATGATTCAATTGGGCATCAAGTGGGGTTTGCTCGTTTAATTACAGATAAAGCAACTTTTGCCTATTTAGCAGACGTGTTCATCATTGAGTCTCAAAGAGGTAAAGGCTTAAGTAAGCGGCTAGTTGAAACAATTGTTACTCATCCAGAGCTTCAAGGTTTGCGACGCATGGTCTTGGCGACAAGGGATGCTCATGGTCTGTATGCTCAATACGGTTTTAAACCTGTTGAAAATCCAGAGATTTTGATGCAAATCTGGCAGCCTAACATCTATCGTGAGCCAAAGGCATAACAAACGCCTCAAAGGGACTGCCAACGCGTGGCGTTTCTAGTCCCAATGAGCCGCGGTGGTTACGGCTGTTGTGTTTGAGTTTAGTGGTAATGCGTTGTCAGCCCCTTAGGCGGGCGTTATAGCTTATCTCACATTTCAACCTAGACATTGCTCAATCGATGCCTCAGAGTAAATTCTGACGTTGCTCAACAAAAGGAACAAGTATGTTTAGTCACATCATGATCGGCTCAAATGATATTGAAAAGTCAAAGGTTTTCTATGATGCCATATTGTCGGTGTTAGGTTATCCGGCGGGTGTTATTGACGCTAAAGGCCGCTGTCTCTACATAAACCAAGACGGTGTGCTTGGTATTACTAAACCAGTAAATGGTGAACCTGCGACGCATGGTAATGGGATGACAATTGGCTTTAAAGTTAGTAGCCCAGAGTTAGTAGAAGCATGGCATGCAGCCGGTTTAGCAAATGGTGGAGTTGCTTGTGAAGATCCTCCGGGTATCAGAATGAGTGGACAAAGAAAAATGTATTTAGCTTATTTACGAGATCCTGCAGGCAATAAGCTATGTGCAACACATCATATGTCCACGGGCAACTAAAAGCACCGCTATAACAAACGCCTCAAAGGGACTGCCAACGCGTGGCGTTTCCAGTCCCATTGAGCCGCGGTGGTTACGGTTATTGTGTTTGAGTTTGGTTGTTATGCGTTGTCAGCCCTTTAGGCGGGCGTTATGCTTAATCCATAAAAATCAGCAGGTTGTGATTTTCGATTCCTTTGGCATTCCGTTCAGTTTTGTCGGCAATTCAATATTGTTCGTCGCTGTCTAACGAAGCGGCAATGTATCTGTCGCTTTAAGTTTCAGCGTAATTGCCTCATTGAATTATTTTTCCTATGCGTGGTGAGTTGGTTTGTCGGAGAGGGTTTCCACATTGGCCTAGTTGCTAAATGAAAGCCTGCATTGGTCTGTTCATAGGTAAAAGTTGCGCCAGTTCTAATTCAAGGAAATTTAAAGTTTGGTCAATGATTTCAGTGGGTTATTTTTGACTGGATTCAAATGTAAAGTGTCGAAGCTTAAGCATAACAAACGCCTCAAGAGGGACTGTCAACGCGTAGCGTTTCCAGTCCCATTGAGCCGCGGCGGTTACGTTTGTTGTGTTTGAGTTTAGGGTAATGCGTTGCCAGCCCCTTAGGCGGGCGTTAGGTATTTGGAGGC
>NZ_CAWNTB010000085.1:0-4569 GCF_963877065.1 Vibrio sp. V01_P9A10T6 | reverse complement strand
TAGAAATTGCAGCATTAGCTTCGTTTTCGTTTGGCATTTCGACAAAAGCAAAGCCTTTTGATTGACCCGTTACTTGGTCTAAAACAAGCGTACATTCGGCTACGGAGCCATGAGCTGAGAATAAAACACGAAGTTCTTGTTCAGTTGTAGAGCGAGATAGATTGCGAACTAAAAGTTTCATGATGAACCAGTTGGTAGTAAATGACAGTGCGAATTGTGGCAGCTAAAGATAAGTTTGGCTAAGCAATTCGTTCTTTATACTGAGTATTGGTTAAAAAACTGCATAACAAACGGCTCAAGAGGGATTGCCAACGCGTGGCGGCTTTAGTACAAAATTGAAATTCAGAGTTTACGGTGTGTTTTTAAGTTCGGCGGTGCGTTGTCAACCCCTTAGCCGGGCGTTATACCCCAGTACTAATAATTGAGATTAGAATATGACAAAAGAAGAGTTAGAACAGGAACTTTCAAAATCTGAAATTGAGCATTTTAAAGCCCAGATTTTGAATCTAAAAGCTCAGACAGAAACTCTAAGAAAACCATTTTGGCATAGCGTCCAGTTCTGGACAATTTTGAGTGGACTCATAGTTGCACTTATCGGTTACACAAGCACTTGGCAATCTCAAGCGGCTAAAGATATGAATGCATTGGTTCAAATGCAATTAACAACAACCAAAGAAAAGCTGGCAGATGAGTCCAATAATCTAGCTGTAATTAAATTGGAGTTAGCGAAACATAAGCAAGAATTAGAAACCTTAATGGTGAAGCACCAGGGTTTAGTTGAGCAAAACCAGAAGCTTGAAAAGTTTAATGCCGTTTTAGGGGAACTCACTCTGGAAAATAGAGAACGAATCTCAGCGCTAATTTTCAATGAACTAATTGAAAGTAGAGAATACCTTACTGAGAAACTCATCGACAAAGAAGGCGACATTGGACCTCAGGATATTGGAGAGTCCTTTGCGTATATCATCACAAAAGCTCTTATATACAGGGATATAGAAGTTAATAGCAAGCTAGTAGAAAGTTTCCCTGAAGAATAAGCCAAGGGGTATAACAAGAAATTTAAGAGTGATTCACAACGCTTGGCGCCTTCACTTCAAGTCAGTTTAGTGTTTATGGCACAATGCTTTAGGTAAGGTGTTGGCGTTGTTCACACCTTAATTTGGCGTTATAAGAAATAGGATAGTTTTGTGGGAAGTTCAGTTTCAATAGAGTTGGCATATAGCTATGCAATGATGGCGCTCGACCAAGAATTGAAGCGCTTTGACTCGTTAGATAACAAAGCCAATAAATTTCTTGGTCTGATATCTGTTGTTCTTGGGGTATTAGTTAGTGTAATTGGTTGGGGTTTCGATAAATTCTTCCCTCCTGTTACAGCAATGCAGTGCTGGGTGGTATTCTTGCTATTTTTGATCATTTCTAATTTGTCACTAGCATGGCACTATTTGTTCAAGTCAATCAAAGTATCTGATTTTCCAACGTTGAAACTTGATCGCAATGTTTCGTCCACCCTATGTGACTTTGAAGAAGAAAACATTAAAACTATCATAATTTCATATCAAGAATTACTCAGCGAACATAAAAGTGTAATGCTAGTAAAAGAATATTATGTCGAAAAAGCATATAAATGTATTTCATATGGAGCGATGCTAACTTTGATGGCGTTGTTCTTCATCATGGTTTCTCAACTATAATTGGAATTGTAAATATGGCAAATAACAACAATCAAAAAGAACAACGACCAGAGCCGTCAAGGCAAGGAAATGGCGGAGGGTTTGGCGTAGATTGGTCGAAAAAATCTGATGATAATAAGAAAGCAGAAAGGCGTGGCTAATTTCTTATAACAAAGCATTTAAGAGTGATTCCCAACGCTTGGCATTTTTCATTCCATCGTTGGGTTTCGTGTTTAAGGTGGTATGGTTAGGTTTCTTGGTAGCGTTGCTCACACCTTAATGCGGCGTTAGCCGACAAGCGAAAATTTTAAATTCAGAGGTAAATATGATTCCATTAAATTCATCTGTTGTTTCAGGGGTGGCAGTCTCGGAAATTGATGGTGAAATGAAGCTTCTACTTATGAAGCGAGTAAAAGGTGGCTTCTGGTGTCATGTTGCAGGTTCAATTGAACAAGGCGAAACAGGCATTGACGCCATCACTCGAGAGTTCAGAGAAGAAACACAAATTGAGGCTTCCCCCCTATATAATGCTCAGTTTCTAGAACAATTCTACGAAGCCAGTGTTAATGTTATTCAGCTCATACCTGTTTTCGTAGTGATGTGCCCACCAGAGCAAGGGGTGGTTTTAAATGAAGAACATACAGAGTATAAGTGGTGCAGTTTAGAGGAAGCTCTTGGATTGGCTCCATTTCCAAACCAACACGAAGTGTATAAGCATGTTTGGTCGTATTTCGTAGAAAAGCCAGCTAATGCACTCTATCGTGTAGATGTCGGCTAACAAACGGCTCAAGAGGGATTGCCAACGCGTGGCGGCTTTAGTACAAAATTGAAGTTCGATGTTTACAGTGGTTTTTTGAGTTCGGTAGTGCGTTGTCAACCCCTTAGCCGGGCGTTAAGCAGAAAATCGGAATCGGTGGCAGTAATGGAAATAAAAAAGAAAAGTGAAAGTGGTACACCGTGGTACCCCGTTTCAATAGAAAGGCTTGATGGATTACTATCGAATGCGATCTGCACCAATGATGCATATGAGCACACATATGCTCTGAGGCGTAACATTGCGTACAATCTTCAATACATCGAATTTCAACTGAAGGTTATAGAGGATATTAAACTCAGCTCGGTTCTCTACACACAAACAGTTAAGTCCATCTTGCTGGTTGGTTGTAGCGTTATCGAATCAATCCTTCATTACGTTTTGATTGTTAATGGTGTCCACTCTACTACGGAGTGGAAGGAAAAAGCAGTATTTAAAGGCAATCAGAAAAAGTACGAAGGCGAGCAAGTAAGAGTCGATACAGTTATTTATTCTAAGCTAGATCAGCCAGTGCTGAAGCACATGACGTTTGATGCAATGATTAAGAGTGCGAAATCCAAAAACATCTTCGGAAAAGAGCCTCTAATCTATGAGAAATTGAATGAGTTAAGGACTCTTCGAAACAAGGTTCATTTGCAAGTCATTAATACACCAACGGACACTGACTGGAATTCATTCAATTCCTCCGATCTATCAGATATCTCAGTTGTACTCTACGAAGTATTTAGTAGTGAACTGTTTAATTTGTCCGAAAGCCAACAAGGGTGTTTTGAGTATTTGCGTCGTAACTTTTCTGCTTAACAAACGGCTCAAGAGGGATTGCCAACGCGTGGCGGCTTTAGTGCAAAATTGAAGTTCAGTGTTTACAGTGGTTTTTTGAGTTCGGCGGTGCGTTGTCAACCCCTTAGCCGGGCGTTATGCGCCAAAGATTGGATTTACATCCATACTCTTATGCAAGATTCTTATGATCTGGATGTTTTGGCTACCAATTTGTTGATAAAAAATAACATGGCTTCCTTGTGGGAATTTTCGGTAGCCATCTCTGATTTCATCACAAGTTTTACCGATATCAGGATTTTCAGCGAGTAGCCAAAATGATTCATCGAATTGTTTGAGATAAATATTTCGTTGCTCGCGGCCCCACCTGCGAGAGGTAAATAAGGCAATATCTTTTAAATCGGATTTTGCCTTGTTGGTTAGTTGGAATGGTTTCATTTTCTTTCTTCGCTATCTAGTTCACTGATAAACGAATCGAGGTCATAATCAGCCATACCACTTTCTTCACCTTCAACGAGCAGTTGTCGTAAAGTGTTCATTTTCGTTTCTTGTGTTTCGAGTAAACGTAGAGCGGAACGAATTACTTCACTTGCTGAGCCATAGCGTCCACTTTGGATTTGGCTACTAATGAAACCATCAAAGTGGTCGCCGAGAGTGATGCTAGTATTTTTAGCCATTGTAATCTCCTAATACCAAATAGTACCTAATTATGGTATTAACTTGAGGTAATCGCAAGTGGCGCATAACAAACTGTTTAAGAGTGATTCGCAACGCGTGGCATTTTTACTATGCGTTGTGTTTGGTGTTTAAGGCGGTATGCGGAAGCTTCGGTATTGCGTTGCTCACACCTTAACAGGGCGTTATGCAACTCAGGTAAATTTAGGGGTTCAATCTTTTGAGGTTTCTCCGGCCATTCGTTTTGTGTTGTCGGCAAATGAGCATTTTTACCCTAAAATTCGTAGTTTACTCAAGTCGTAAAACAGGTAAGGTTCTTTGTTTGCCTCAATGAGTTTTGGTGCTGGTTTGTTGTGAATTTAGCGGGCGCAAAGTGTGGAAAGGGCAAGTTAATCGAGCATTTTGGACTTGCTGAAGTTTTCGCTCGTTGAGTTTGCCTGATCCAAAAGCTTGGTTTGTTGCTGAAAGGTGAACTTTGTTTTGGCGGCTTATTTATCACGGCTCTGGCTTGGGTTGATTCTTGAATCACTTAACCATTGCAATCGTGGCTTTTGGTTGTGTAAAGTCAGTTTATCTCATTGAATTTGCATAACAAACGGCTCAAGAGGGATTGCCAACGCGTGGCGACTTTAG
>NZ_CAWNTB010000084.1:0-4809 GCF_963877065.1 Vibrio sp. V01_P9A10T6 | reverse complement strand
TTTTTTGGTTTCTTTTCTGATTTGAGATTTTGGTTTATAAATGAACCGGTTAGTTTGTTTCAAGTTTACAAAAAGCTCATTCTTTGGTTGTGAAAGTGTCGGTGTCAATTGGTTGGCCTAACAAACGGCTCAAGAGGGATTGCCAACGCGTGGCGACTTTAGTACAAAATTGAAGTTTAGTGTTTACAGTGTGTTTTTTGAGTTCGGTGGTGCGTTGTCAACCCCTTAGCCGGGCGTTAGCCTTATAGGAGGAAATCTTGGACGTCGTACTAATTTTTGTCGTTCCATTCATAGGATTGTGTGGCGTTATAATCGGTGCTTTACTTCAAGCTTTCCTAAACAGAAAAAATCAGAAAGTTAGTCATCTTTCCGAGTTGCAGAATAAATCGTACGCAGATTTTTTAAATGCAGCGTCGAAAATTGCAGTAGCTCAACGGTTAAATGATCGTAAAGAGGTCGAGAGAGAGCTTTCTAACTTAGCGGATGCGAAATCTCGTATTTGTGTATATGGAGATGCATCGGTAGTTCAACATCTTGCCTCCTTTCTAAGAGCAGGCGGTACGTTACAAACAGAACAAGAGATACTTTCTTTTACATATCTGTGTATGGAAATTCGAAAATCTGTTGGGATGTCTGACAAATTGTTGTTATCTCAAGACATATCTCAGCTTTTGTTTAGTGTTGACGTCAAAGATACGAAAACTCCGTAAAAATAAGGCTAACAAACGCCTCAAGAGGGACTGTCAACGCGTGGCGTTTTCAGTCCCAATGAGCCGCGGTGGCTTCGGTTGTTGTGCTTGAGTTTAGTGTAAGCGTTGCCAGCCCCTTAGGCGGGCGTTAGCAGTTTTAGGAGAGTTCTATGCTAGCTGGAGATGTTCTACTTGTTGGAGGCGAAGGAAAGATTTCGAAATCTTTACTTGCGGCTCAAAAAGTCATTTATTCTAAAGTAACGTCCAGCCACGTGGAGTTTAGTTTAGGTGATGGTGTGTTTATACACTCGACTAACGACAAGGGTGTACACCTAACGTTGTTACTCGACGAAGATATAGCATGCAACGGTAATTGGCGTGTAATACGGCACAAGTCGGTGTCTGAAGTAGGAGAGGTGACTGATAATCTACAAAAGTCAGCTATGTATTACTTTGCCCAAGATTACAACAAGGTGTTTATGGGTTCTGGGAATGAGCATTCATCTTTCTGTTCAGAATTAGTGGCAAAAGCTTACGAAAGGGCAAATATCAGTATCATGGAAGGTAAAGCCCCAAGTAAAGTAACGCCTGCACACTTTGATAAATTAGCTGATGAACTAGTTGATTGGGTTGATGTTACCCAAGAGTACAAATCCATTTTATCTGACATGAAAGAGAATGAGTTTTTATATCGTATGGCTGCACAGTTGCTGAGTTTTACAATGGAGAGGCGGAAAAGGAATGAGCCTATTCGAAATGCGATGATTCAGAAGCTAGAAAGTGGCTCAGAGTCCAGCCAAGAAACCGCCAAGAAAATAAAGGAAATGCTTGCTCAAAGAGAGTTAAGTTTTTGGCATGAAAAAAACAGCTAACAAACGCCTCAAGAGGGACTGTCAACGCGTGGCGTTTCCAGTCCCATTGAGCCGCGGTGGTTACGGTTGTTGTGTTTGAGTTTAGCGTTATGCGTTGCCAGCCCCTTAGGCGGGCGTTAGCTGCTTACAAGTTCGCATGTTCCATTAGCTGTACAAGTTGGTTTTTTAGTCATATACTTGTCTCACTAAACGTACATGTGGAGGTTTTATGAGAATTGTATCTTTTACAGAAGCTAGAAATAGCTTGAAGAGCGTTTTGGATGCTGTTGTTAATGACGCAGATACAACCGTGATCACACGTCGTGATTCTGAAGATGCCGTTGTTATGTCACTGGATTATTACAATAGCTTAATGGAAACGGTTCATTTACTTCGTTCTCCGGCAAATGCTGAGCACTTACATCGTTCAATTGCTCAATTTAAAGCGGGTAAGGTGAGCCAAAGAGATTTAATCGATGAGTAGTCGTTTATTATCTTGGACTGATGAATCTTGGAATGATTATGTTTATTGGCAGACGCAAGACAAGAAAACACTTAAACGTATAAATAAACTCATCACGGATGCTAAGCGTTCTCCTTTCGAGGGCATAGGTAAACCTGAGCCACTAAAAGAAAACTTATCTGGTTTTTGGTCGCGACGAATAGACGATGCGAATAGGTTAGTTTATGCGGTTGATGATAGTGCTATCACGATTATTTCTTGCCGTTATCACTATTAATTTAGGCTTTATCGTCAGGCAGCTAACAAACGGCTCAAGAGGGATTGCCAACGCGTGGCGACTTTAGTGTAAAATTGCAGTTCAGTGTTTAAGTGTATTTTTTGAGTTCGGCGGTGCGTTGTCAACCCCTTAGCCGGGCGTTATGTTTCTAAGAGGAAATCATGTTTACATTGGATGTTGATACAGACCTAAAGCTTGCTTTGGTTTCTCACAAATTTGCACCTCACTATCTCGAAATCGTTAGCAGAGAGCGTGAGTATTTGAGCCAATGGTTAGCTTGGCCTCCTCACGCAAACAACGAAGAGTTCTTCCTAAGTTTTATCAACCGATCATTACATGACTATGCCGATGGTAAATCGCTTGTTTGTAGCATGATTTATAAAGATAAATTGGTTGGGAACATCAGTTTTAACAGTATTAACCATGAACTGAAAAAAGTGGAAATGGGTTATTGGTTAAGTGCTGAATACCAAGGTGAAGGTATTGTGAGTAGGTCAGTGCTCAAACTGATAGATTTTGCATTTACCGACTTGAACATGGAAAAAGTTCAGATATCGGCTGCAAGGGAAAATCAGCCCAGTCGAAACGTGTGTGAGCGTTTAGGATTTCTGCTTGAGGGGATAATCACTCGTTCAGAAAACTTAAATGGTCGAGTGGTAGACCATGCCGTTTATGGCTTAAGTCGCCCATCTTGGCCAGAAACATAACAAACGCTTCAAGAGGGACAGCCAACGCACGGCATTTTTATCATGCGTTGGTTTTTGTGATTAAGGTGTTATGCGGAAAGTCAGTAGTAGCGTTGTCTGCCCCTTAAGCGGGCGTTATGTTTCCGAGTACCCCACGTTTAGTAGACACTTTACTAAGTTAGATCTAGGGTCTAATTGAGAGGTGATTTATGGCTAAACATCGAAATCCAGCGTACACCGAAGAGTTCCGCAAAGAAGCAGTGCGCCTGGCCAGTCTTCCTGGTCGAACGGCCGTCTCCGTTGCCAAGGAGTTGGGCGTCAGCGCCCAGCAAATACGGAACTGGAAGCGTCAATTTACACGCCTATCTGATAAACAGTTTAACACCTTAGACGGTGTTGACTACACGAAGAAAGAGTCTGAAGAGCTTCGCGCCCTTCGGCGCGAAAACAAGCGTCTACGTGATGAGATGGAATTCCTAAAAAAGGTGTCGGCGTACTTCGCGAAGCAGCAAGAGTGAAGTACGAGTATATCGAAAGTTATGTTGGGGAATACAAAGTTACCTATATGTGTCACGCCCTTGATGTATCGCCTAGTGGTTATTACAAGTGGTTGAATCGAGAGCCAAGTGAACGCTCAAAGCGGCGGTGCCGTTTTGAACAGTTAGTGATGTGCACCTTTGCCAAGCATCGTGCTCGTTATGGTTCTGTTCGAATTACCGATGAGTTGAACGAAGCAGGCCATGCCTGTTGCGTTAACTATGTTGCTGATATTATGAAAGAAAAGGGTATCAAAGCGCGCAACGGTATAGGATTCAAATACACTAAGGATATTGCCGCGATGACGAATGTAGCTGATAATTTATTACGTAGAGACTTTGAAGCAGCGCGCCCTAATCAAAAGTGGGTGACAGACATTACGTACATCTGGGTGAAGAGCCGTTGGCTCTACCTAGCTACGGTTCTGGACTTGCATTCACGCCGTATTGTTGGTTGGTCGTTAGATACGACGATGACGGTCCAACTGATTACCAATGCCCTGAAAATGGCGTTCAAGTCACGTAAGCCGCCGAAAGGCGTCATAATCCATTCAGACCGTGGTGTACAATACAGAGCACATGAATATCAGGACTTCATGCGTAAGCATGGTGGCGTGCCGAGCATGAGCCGTAAGGGCAACTGCTGGGATAATGCGGTGATGGAGTCGTTTTACAGTCGACTGAAAGTCGAGCTGATATATGCAGAAGACTACCAGAATATCGAAGAAGCTCGAATGGGGATCTTCGAATACATCGAGATCTATTACAATCGAAATAGAAAGCACTCAGCGTTGGGCTACGTCAGTCCAGTTGCGTACGAAAGTGTGTAGTTATGTTGTGTCCACTTTTTGTGGGGTACACTAGCAACTCAGGTAAATTTAGGGGTTCAATCTTTTGGGATTTCTCCGGCCATTCGTTTGGTGTTGTCGGCAAATGAGCATTTTTACCCTCAAATTCGTGGTTAACTTAAACCGTAAAACAGGCAAGGTTCTTTGTTTGCCTCAATCAGTTTTAGCGTTGGCTTGCTGCCAATTCAGCGTGCGCAAAGTGTGGAACGGGCAAGTTTATCGAGCATTTTGTACTTGCTGAAAGTCTTGCTTGTTGAGTTTGTCTCATTCAAAAGCTTGGTTTGTTGTTGAACGGTGGACTTTGTTTTGGCGGCTTATTTATCTCGGCTCCTACTTGGGTTGGTTCTTGAATCACTCAACCATTGCAATTGTGGCTTTTGGTCGTGTAAATTCAGTTTACCTCATTGAATTTGCATAACAAACGGCTCAAGAGGGATTGCCAACGCTTGGCGACTTTGG
>NZ_CAWNTB010000083.1:0-4988 GCF_963877065.1 Vibrio sp. V01_P9A10T6 | reverse complement strand
CGTGATGTCAGAAACACGTGCCGCCACACAGGGCATCCGTCCACTGAAAGTTTTGATTTTGAATTTAATGCCGAAGAAAATCGAAACCGAGACTCAGTTTTTGCGCCTGTTATCCAATACTCCGCTGCAAGTGGATATTGAATTACTGAGAATTGATGAGCGCCCAAGTAAAAATACCCCCACTGAACATTTGGAGAACTTTTACCGTCAATTTGAGATGGTAAAAAATCGCAACTTCGACGGGCTCATCATCACCGGAGCGCCTTTGGGGTTGGTCCAATTTGAAGATGTGATTTATTGGGAACACTTAAAAAGCGTGATGGAATGGGCTAAAAATCACGTCACTTCCACACTCTACGTTTGCTGGGCAGCGCAAGCGGGGCTAAAACTGCTCTACAATCTGCCCAAACGAACTCGCAAAGAAAAATTATCGGGCGTTTATCATCATGAAATCCACCATCCCTTTCATCCGATATTACGCGGCTTTGACGACACCTTTTTAGCGCCCCATTCTCGTTATGCTGATTTCTCACCAGAATACTTAGCCGAACATACGAATTTAGATATTCTCGCCACCTCTGATGTGGCGGGTGTGTACTTAGCCTCAACCAAAGACAAACGTAACGTGTTTGTCACAGGTCACCCTGAATACGACGCACATACACTGCATGGTGAATATATTCGAGATTTAGGTGAAGGGATGGAACCCGCAATCCCAGTCAACTACTACCCCAATGACAACCCAGATAATAAACCAGTAGCCAGTTGGCGAAGCCACGGTCACTTGCTGTTTGCAAACTGGTTAAACTACTGTGTTTACCAACAAACACCTTACGACCTTGAACACTTTAGCGAAGATAAATTTACCAAAGACGATTAGTGTTTCATGCCTGATCATCTCAGTAATGAGGTGTTCAGGTTTTCATCAAACATAGTGCATACTGACTCGCATTCTTCTCTGCTCTTTCCCCCTCGATCTTCTGATTTCCTTATCATGCGTCTAAGCGATTTAGGAGATGCAGATAATGAAAAAAGTACTGATGATATTGATAATGTCCACGTTATCGGCCTGTGTCACCGTGAACGAAAAAGGTGAGCCTGAAGTAAAAGCGGATCCGGTTGAAATGGCCGAATCTCGCATTGCGCTCGGCCTAGGCTATTTAGAAAATGGCAACATGAGCAAAGCGCGTGAGAACTTAGAAAAAGCCACACAACATGCGCCGACTTACTATCGCTCGCAACTTGCGATGGCTCACTACTACGAAACTGTCGGTGAAACAGAGGCCGCACGTAAAACCTATCAAGCCGCGCTTCGCGCTCATCCCAAAAACGGCAATATTCTCAATAACTACGGCACATTTTTGTGCAAGCAGGGCGAATATCAAAAAGCCGATGAATATTTTAACCGCGCCATTGCTCAACCCTATTATTACCTTGTCCCAGCAAGCTATGAGAACGCAGCCTTTTGCGCGTTAAAATCTGGCGATAAAGAACAAGCGCACTACTATTTTGCAAAAACATTAAACCATGACCCTAATCGAGCTCGTTCATTGCTGCAATTAGCTAAATTGGAAATTGACGCTCAACAATACACGCAAGCTCGCATCCGCTTGATGCAATTTAATCAGCGCTACGGTAACCAAAAAACATCGCTTCAATTATTGGTAGAGTTAGAGAAAAAGGCAGGAAATAAAGCGTTAGAGAAAAAATATCAAGCGGCGCTCGATACCTTTTCCTAACATCGTATTACTAGGGCAAGGGTTATTTGATATTGGTGGGTCTACCGTCTTTGCCACCATTACGGTCACGATAGTGGATACGGCGAAGACGTCTGACTTTCTGAGCGCGCTGAATTTTTTGATATTCGCGATAGATAATACGAATAAAAAACCCAAGCCCAATCATCGCAAGCAAAGCAAACAGATAAGCGAAAGGCTGGCAGATCCAGTCAGGTTGGCAAGGTAAATAAAGGTCAAAGTCCATACCTTACTCCTTCTATTGCTATCTCAACTCACTGACCAATATAGTCAATCAACGAAGTCAGCCTAGCACTTTGCCGCTAACCATTGTTTGCGTTGGCTGTCATTTTGGAAACTCCATGCGATGAATCGACTCACTTTTTGCCCTTGTTGCATTTCAACAACCTTCACCACTGCAGCACCCACTTTATCTAACTGTTTTTGCATCCAACGTACATTCTCTTTTTTAGAGATCAATGTGGTGAACCACAGCACTTGCTGAGCGTAGTGTTGACTTTCAAAGGCCATGTTTTTAATAAAGGCAGCTTCACCACCGGGGCACCATAACTCAGCTTTTTGTCCACCAAAGTTGAGCGTAACCGCCTTACTTCTGTTAGCGTCTTGCCCCGCAATTTCTTGACCTTTTTTGACTCGATTACGCTGTAAATTTTTCAACTTACGTTCGCTGCCTTGCTGCGCCTGTAGTTGTGATGCATGAAAAGGCGGGTTGCACGTGGTGAGATCGTAACGCTCATTTTCTTGAATAATCTGCTTAAAAATATGTTTTGCATCGCTCTGCAAACGGCATTCAATACGCCCATTGAGCGAAGCATTACCATTAACCACCAGATTGGCGGATTTAATAGAGATAGGATCAATATCGCTACCAACATAGCGCCAGCCGTACTCTGCCACGCCCACTATCGGATAAATACAGTTCGCTCCGACCCCAATATCAAGTGCGTGAACCTTCTCATGCTTGATTGCTGGGCACTCATCTAGCAGCAGATCGGCCACGCGATGAATATAATCAGCTCGACCGGGGATCGGCGGGCACAAATACCCAGCGGGAATATCCCAATGGGTCACATGATAATGATGTGTCAATAACGCTTTGTTGAGCATTTTCACCGCCATCGCATCGGAGAAATTGATGCTCGGTTCACCACTCGGGTTGCGAATAACAAAGGGCTTCAAAGCAGGCAGTGTATTAATCAGCGCGGGGAAATCGTATTGTCCTTGATGCTGATTACGAGGATGTAACCCCTGCTTTGCTTTTAACGAAGGTTTTTTATGGCTCGCTTCTGGTTGGCTTTTCTGCGGCTTCGCTTTGGCTGACATTACTGCTCCTCTTTTAAATCGAGATACATCATAAACAATCGTGCATCAAACTCGAGCTGATGATAATTCGGTTCCATATGGCAACACAGTTGATAGAAAGCCTTGTTGTGCTCTTTCTCTTTGATGTGAGCCAGCTCATGTACCACTAGCATGCGCAGCAGCGGCTCCGGTGCTTCTTTAAACATGCTCGCTATGCGGATCTCATTTTTAGATTTGATTTTCCCACCATGCACTTTGGCAACATAACTGTGCAACCCTAGTGCGTTATTGATAATGTGGATTTTATTGTCGTACACCACTTTACTGATCGGCGCCGTTTTCTTCATGTATTGATTTTTGAGATCAATCGCGTAGTTAAACAACGCTTTTTCACTTTGAATCGAATGGCGCTGTGGGTAGCGTTGCTCAAACCAGCTAACGAATTTACCGGCCGTGATCAACTGTTCAACTTGTGAAACGAGATGAGGCGGATAGTTTTGTATGTAACGAAAAGATGGATGCATAGCCCAGCAACTGACTCATAAAAAAGGCGCTAAGTGTAACTGAATCAAGCCTGTGTTTCATCTTTCCAATCACAAGGAGCAAGGCTTCGCATCCGAGAGAGTTGAAACTCAGCGCCTCGGTGGGTAAACTTGCCGCCCTTTATGTTCGGTTAATGAGTGAATTAGATGAAACGTATTGTGCTCTACGTCAAAGATAAATGCCCGCACTGTAAAGATGCTCAGCGCTATCTTGACGCCAAACAGATCCCCTACCGCTTATGTAACGCAAAAATGCAACGCGGCCGGAAAGAACTGGATGCGATCGGCGCGCGCAGTGTACCGGCTTTAAAAATTGGTGATCGGATTATGATTGGCTGGAACCCAAACAACTTTGAAAAAATCTATCAAAGTTAATCGAACGATACACATCGCCCCTTTCACACGTACTGTTTCACAAATTCAATAAAAGTACGGTCGGCATTAGACAAATAGCCCTCTTTGCGCCATGCGAGGGCTAAATCTAACCAGACTGGCGGTTCAAAAGGGATCGCTCGTACATCCGGTTCATGCTCCGTTACAAGCTCTAATAACGCAGTCACTGCGTACTCATGTTTGACAATACTTAAAATCATTGGCAAAAGATTGGTTTCAAAAGAGAAATGTGCGCTGAGCTTATGCTCTTTACACACTTTATCAATGAAGTCTCGGTGGAAATAACCGGGCTTAAACATTACCAATTCATGCTCAAAAAAGGTCTTAAAATCTATCGATTCTCGTTGTGCTAACTCATGTTCTTTCCCCACTACCGCCACCATTTGCGATGATAAGAGGGGATCAACCTCTAAATCCGGAGGAAGATCATGATTGAGGATCACGCCAATATCTAGCTCACCACTGAGCAACATTTTTCTAATCGACTGAGTTCCCGCTTCTATCACCGTCATTTTTAGCAAGGGAAAGTGACTTTTAAAAGCCATTACAATTTCTGGAAAGAAATAGGATCCCATCATGCTCGGCGCGCCGAGCCTCACTTCGCCTTTGACGAGCCCTTTAAGCTCATCCATCGCCAATTGTGCATCTTCAAGTTGCTGCAAAATACGAGTGGCGTGTTCATATAACACTTGCCCTTCATGGGTCAGCGTCACTTTTCGCTCATCTCTTTTTAGCAAAACAACCCCTAATTGCTGCTCAAATTTTTTAATCGAAATACTAAGCGCTGGCTGCGCAATGTGCAGTTGCTGGGCTGCTAAAGTAAAGCTGCCGCACTGAACCACAGCCGAAAAATGTTTTAGATGGCGAGTATCCATAGCTTTATGGTTCCACAGAATCAAACGAAGCGAGATTCGTCCAACGAGGTTTGGATATATTTTATATATCACGACGATATTTTTAATATATTTTATTAATCACCAAGCCACTGCTACTG
>NZ_CAWNTB010000082.1:0-5132 GCF_963877065.1 Vibrio sp. V01_P9A10T6 | reverse complement strand
AAATGGACATCCTTTGGTGAAATTGCAGTGAGTATGCAATAACGAGTATGCCTTATTTATCATCGTTGTGGTATCTCTGACGGGATGGAAAATAGACGAGGAGAACTGGTTTGGAACCAAAAATCGTAGAAATAACAAAGCCAGTTTAATACTGGCTTTGAGACACATTCATTTAAAAAGGGGTAGAAAAGTTATCAATGAGTGAGTCTATTTCTTATTTTCTGACATCTCTTTCTTAACCATGACCGCTGCAGCCACGATAAAAACGATGATTAATCCAAGCTCCATATAAAACCTCGATAAGTGTGTAAAATTAAAGGCTAAAATATAAACAACGCGATTCTAGCAGACTGGAAAAATATAGACAGCTTTTAACGTATTGCTAACGTTTTTAGCGACTCAGTTCAAAAAGAGCGTGAATACAGAAAAATGGTAATTTTCATCACATCCGTAACTCTAGATTGTTATATTCTCTTCCTACTTGAAGCTACAGCGGTGTTTAACAACGCACCGCCGAACTAAAAAATCCACTGTAAACACTTTCACTAAAGCCGCCACGCGTTGGCAGTCCCTCTTGAATGCTTGAATGTGTTTCAGATGCCACAACCCATTTTTATTTCGACCGACCTAATTGACCGCTCTGAACTAGATGTTACGTGCAATGGCCACTAGCTCGTCTTGGCAAATTTGCAACCAATATTTGAGAGTCTCTTGCAGCATTCTTACCTGATCACCGATACGGTTGACTTCTTTCAGCTCCTCGTCGGTGAGAGGTCGAGAAGGTAAATTCTCTGATAATGCAGTGAAGTAGTCTACCTGCATTCCACTAGAAGAATGGAAATTCATACCAAAACCGGTAACTGGATTCTCACTAGGATCGAAGTAATAGTTCCACATAGCAAGATCCTCGTTAATGTATTCAATGGTATTTTTACCGTACTTTTCGTTCATAAAGGTATCAATATCAGACAGGCTACCAGTAAGAAACATATTATATTCGTCGCTGGAGATTTCCACAGATGAATCAGTCAGCACACTAGAGAGTAATGCCATACGCATAATTGGAGAGACATCGCCTATGCCATTAGTCCAGTTAGAATACCATTCACTAGCAGTACCCCAATTATCCTGAAATTGCGTTACTAAAGCCCCGGGGCAACCAGAATTATTTTTCATAGAATCAGTAATTGTATAAGCAAAACTGTCCTTGGGTGCGTGGTCATGAATTTTGTTAAAAAGTCCAGGAAGGTCAGCAACAAATTCATTTTGATCATAGTTTTCATGAGAACCATGCATCCCTGAACCACCACATTCCATAAAACGTTGAAGGGCATCTTTTTCATCCGCTGTTAAATTGTAATCGTCAATGTGGATCAATACATCCATAAGCACTAGTTGAAAAGCGTCTTCTAACGCATACCCTGTTAATGGTGATGTTTTTGATATGTCTTCCCACATCGCTTCCATGGAATCTACAAATACACCTAAGCCCATAGCTTGCTGCTGTATCGCTTCAAGTCGAGCACTGCATGCTTCGATACCAGCCGCTAGTGTCAATGCAATAGCATCCTCAGGATTACGACCCACCATAGACTGGACAACTTGTTTTTGATGAGCCGCTACCATAGCCAGTACTTCAGAATCTGCTGATTGCTCATCGACTGATGCAATGGCAGGATCGATTTTTTCAAGGTCTTTCTGGACTTTCTCAATCGTTGCAAGGTAAGCCTCGACTGTTTAGGGACCGACTTGAGGAGCGTTCTGCTCAATGCCGCTGAGTTGAGCATTACTTATGTTATTGGTTATCATTCCGAGATTCCTAGACTAGATTTCATTCACTTAACGATATAACCATCAGTAAAAGCAGACAATAGACAACTCATAATCCCAGAAAAATCCTACATAAAATGGCTTTATTTCCTAAATCATGGAACTAAATTATCTGACCAGCTAAGTTCACTCAAATACTTAGACCAATGGCCAAGTTTTGCTACAAAACCGGTTAAACAGAACATCGCTGAAAGCACCAACACTCGAGAATATACGCTACCCACTTGTTCGTTGGTGAGCATTTGGATGATATCCCGGCGAAGTCTGTTAGAACACCGGCCTTCGGTACTTAGGTGCAAAAACCACATGATATTTACAATTCCATCGCGTGTGCGCTAAGCTCTCTTCGTCCCAATTGGGACCCCCTTTCAATTCTTAATTAACTCTTACAGTTGCCAGACCACAAGACGTTTTTATCAAATTGAAAGGGGTTATAACTGACTTATAGCCGTAAGCTTTACGGAACCCCCAGCCTAGCTGGGGGTTTTCTCGATACAAAAAAGCGTCCACTAATGAGTGAACGCTCTTATGCAATGGAAATAGTTAGGTTGAGAATTAATTCGTTTTATCTGCAGATTTTTCTGCTCTAATTTGGAATGCAACGATTTTTATGGCTTCTGCGGTACTGATACCTTGAGCCATTAGTTGTTGAATTTTCTCAACAGCTTCTTGCTGTTCTTGGTGAGATAAAGTAGGAATATCATCAAACATTTAAAAAGGCTCCGGTTGATTAGGAGCCTGACTATAAAGATCGAGTTAATAACTAGCAAGGAAATTTATGTAAGCTCCCATCGCATTATCGTTTGTATAGCTAGCTCCAATGTCCAGTTGGAAGAGATTGAGAGGTGAGATCCCTACCCCTGCTGTGATTGTTCCATCAACATTATCGTATGCTAAGTTCTTCTTATATCCTGCTCTTAATTTTAACTGACGCATGATATCGATTTCACCACCTACTCGAATCATCTGTGTATTGTCATTAAAATTAGTGTAGCGCTCTTCTTCATTAAGATCATAATCCACGCTTAATGTGGCATAGTCTGCAACAATGCCTACGCCTACTGTATAAAGTGGCCTCATTTGGTATGCGTAGCCAATATTGATGTCTCGTGTTTTACCGAATTGGCTCTTAAGACTCTTAGTGTAAGATTGAGTTTGAATGTCTCTCTTGACTAAATTGGTTGCGGAAAATCCAACTCTTAAAGGCCCATAAAACCACAATGCGCCGGCATCAAGGTTGAACATGGTTTCACCTTGGCCATTATCTCGTGCATCTTTGATATCGTAATCGGTTACGCTTGCTGAATATACATAGGTGTAGATGCGTTGAAGTTTAGGTGTTACACCAAAGGCAATATGTTGGCCTAAAAATGTTTGGTACTTGGCTAGCGAGAAACCCACTTCTGTTACCCCAACGGAAACAGCGTTCACTGCGCTGAGCTCTGCGTTTTCGACAGTTTGTAGCTCAGGAGTTAATGACGCAGTATTTTCGCCGCTGTAAATATCAGGAGTGACAAACGTTTCGGTATAGGCTTTGGCGAATAAATTAGCCGCTATAAATTGGTTAGGAATGGCAAAGGCGACAACACCGCCAATTTCGGCTTTTAGTTTATCATTTTGTAAATTATCTAAACTTTTCTGCAGCTGTTCAGTATTTGTGTAATCTTTTTTTTCTATGAAGCTTGAAATGCTGTCTAAATCATCGACCATGTGGTCTTCATCATTATAAGAAATTCCGAAACTGGGAACGATCATACCTAGGTCATCGTTACGACGATAAATAGCCACAAGTGCAGGGTTATAAAATGGAGCAGTGAGAAAGTTCGCAGATACAACCCCTACACCACCCATCGCATCCCCTCGCGCCTCTATTGCATAATTGGCTGCGAAGCTGAAAGAGGGTGTAAGTACGACTGCAAGTGGGAGTATTTTAATGAAATTTTTCATAATGTTATAAACGTGTCGTTTCCTTTGTGTCTATAACGGCACATTGTCTATTATCTTTAATTATTCATCTACTGAAACATCGTAGGTTTTACTGATTACTTGAGATTGCTCAATGATAATCGGCCCTTGCCAACGTTGTTGAGTCATTGATACCGCTAGTACATAACGGTCTGCAGCTAAATTAGTGATTTCAAGTTCATTAGGATACTCAGACTCGTAGCGTTGACTCCATATTTCAGAGTATTTTCCATCGATGTAATCATACAGCGATACATTGAGTTCAGGTAAAGGACAATATGGATTAAGTAGCGCTTTTTTTTCAATTTGCCATTGATCTTTCGAAGCCCAACGTACAATTTGCTTTGCTTTGGGTTCACCAAGCACAATCCATGCGCTCCAAGATTGCTGATCTTTGGCTGTTATATCAAGACGGTATAAACCCATTGTAATTTTACTATTGAGATTATAACGCTTTAAGTAATGTGTCTTTCCAGTGACGCTGTCACTCGAAGTGGTCGTTAATAAGCTATCGGTTGATAAACTTTTATCAACCCACTGCGCCAGCTTGATATCAGCAAGTGGTTTTTCAGCGTCCACTTCTATATCAACATGAAATGCATCTCTTCCTGGGCTCTGGATCTCTTGCCTATTAATGGTGATTGATTTAAGCCATTCAGGGAGTGGTTTTTTGTCTAAACTTTTACCGCAATCAACGGTTAATGATTGTAATAATAATTCATTGAGATGGCTCTGAATGTTTTTGTTATGTTCAAGCTGCCACACTTCGACAAGTGAGTTAAACATTGCTTCTAAATTATTATTTAAAAGATTCTGATGCGCTTGGGTAAGCGGTGTGATTTGATCAAACCACTCAACATTTTGTGCTTTGGTAGGAATAGTCACAAATGCTATGCCTACCAATAGTAAACGAGATTTCTGCATCACGCTTTCATCTTGTATCCAACACCGCGCAAGGTTTCAATCTCTAAGCCTGGAAGTTTTTGGCGCAATTGCAACACGTGGGTATCTACGGTTCTTGTCGTTGGAAAGTGGTTATAACCCCATACATGATCAAGCAATTCGTCACGCGTAAACACTCTCCCGAGATTGCTTGCTAAAAATAAGAGTAAGTCAAATTCAGTACGCGTTAAGGTAATTGAATCTTCTTTAAAAAAAACTTCTCTTGTGGCTTTATCAATAACAAGATTGGGTGTAACCACTTTCGTGTCATCCTGCCCTTCTGATTCTGGTGAACGAAGCTGGGCTCGAATTCGTGCAAATAATTCAGCCTCGGCAAAAGGCTTGGTTAAGTAATCATTTGCCCCCGCGTCCAATCCGGCCACTTTGTCTTTGAC
>NZ_CAWNTB010000081.1:0-5134 GCF_963877065.1 Vibrio sp. V01_P9A10T6 | reverse complement strand
TTTGTAGTGGTCAACTAAAATTGGCCACGGTTTTAGAGTTTTCCCAATACAATCGTTCTGACTCATTGGGTGTCAAGCCACCGTTATACTGATGGGGCCTGAGCTGGCTATAATATCCAATAATGTAGCGGATGATCTCTTGTTGAGCCTCTGCAAAGCTACGATAACCTACTGTTGGAACCCATTCCGTTTTCAAGCTTCTAAAGAAGCGCTCCATCGGCGCATTATCCCAGCAATTTCCTCGACGAGATAAACTTTGTTTTATTTGAAATCGCCACAGTAACTGACGATATTGACGACTCGTATAGTGACTGCCTTGATCACTGTGGAACATGACGCCTTTAGGCTTTCCACGAGACTCATAAGCCATCGAAAGCGCTTTGCCTGTTAATCGTGTATCAGGTGATACTGACATTGCCCAACCAATCACTTTTCGAGCAAAAAGGTCGATGACTACCGCTAAATACATCCAACGATTTCCCGTCCAAATATAGGTCACGTCACCCACCCAGACTTCATTTGGTGCCGTGACAGCAAACTGACGATCTAAGTGATTCGGGATTTCAATATGCTCTTGTGAGGCTTTACGGTAACGATGTTTTGGTACTTGGCAACTCACTAATCCCAGCATTTTCATTAGCTTTGTTGCTCGGTAACGACTCAGACTCACGCCTTTGTTTGTTACAATATCGGCAATGGTTCTTGCTCCCGCAGAACCATTGCTTGCCGCATAAGCTTCGCTAATCAAACTGCGAAGTTTTACGGTTTCCGCCTTTATTTCTGTTGGCCGTTTAAGCCAATAGTTATAACTGCTTCGATGAACATTGAAGACTTCGCATAATGTTTTTATGCTGTGGCTCTGCTTGAGTTTCTTGATCATCAAGAATTGTTCAGTGAGTCCGACATCAAGAGAGCCGTGGCTTTTTTTAATATTTCATTATGCTCTTCAAGACGAGCGAGCTTCTTTTTTAATTCACGAATTTCAATTTGCTCAGGTGTGATTGGTGACGCTTTAGGTGCTTTCCCTTGGCGCTCTTGTTTTAATTGGCGAACCCACTTATCCATCGTAGATTTACCTACATTCATGGCTTGAGCCGCTTCAGTCACCGAGTAGTTTTGATCGAGCACTAACTGTGCCGCTTCCAGTTTGAATTCGGCACTAAATAGCCGTCTTGTACGTTTTGTCATAATGGCACCTATTAACTTATGAGGTGATGATATCACCTCTAACTAAGTGACCAAATTCACCATACCACTACACTTCCAACTGTTCTCTCCATCCTTGTCAAACGACAAATCGACTGCAGCAAAGCCAAATTTTCCTTCTCGCAGCCACTCAAGCCACTTGGTATGGCGAGCTTCACCATCTTCATCATCTATGGTTGTTAAAGCGTGTTCTATTAAAGAGCGCTGCTGCGTGGTCAAACCTGGTTGATTATCGATATTGATCTCGGCGTCACCATGTTTCCAACATTGCAATGCTTTGCACATCGCATCCGCGGCTTGTAGAAATATCAAGGTATTGTCTCTTACTACGTGTTCCCCTTCTCCATTTAGATAATTCCAAGAAGTGTAAGGTCTATCAGGAAAAGATAGGGCCGCACCATGGCCAAGAGGAGAAGCAGCAGATACCCCACCACTAAACAAATCATCTTTAATTCGTTGTAACAGAGAGCTGGAGGACGATTCGAGGTTATCTACTTTGTTGTAGTCGTGGATCACCCCAGCAAAACCTTGATGGGCGAAAGTATCTGCATAAACATGCATGGCAATCCCCATCAGATGAACGCCGTAGGGCTTATACCAATGTGTTGCCACCATTCTCAGCATATCTCTTGCAACAGCGCTGTCTGGTTTGCAAACTAGCCGATGTATAAACCTTCCATCTGGTTTAACGTTTGAAGGAAAGCCTTGGTTGCCTGGAAGAAAGTGAAATGGTATCCATACCTTATGATTTGCAAGCTCTTGCGTGTTTCGATAGTCGAGCATTTTGTGAGCAGATACAATACGGTCGTACATCGCACCATTATCAAAATGGATTGGCTTATCATTTGTGGCCTCATCTACATATTGAGCCGAATACGCTACTTTTTCAGCGTCGGTATGCTCAATCCCCGCATACCGAGCGATAACGTAAGTTAGAGTATGATGTCCATCTATTTGCATTCGGGCCTCCATTGGCATGACTATTACATTAAGCATGCTGCAGCGAATAGAGTCACAACCGCCGAATGGCTAAACAGTATCAATCTCGGCTTACTTGCGTTTTTTGAACGGTCTGTTTGTCACTGCATACTGAATATGAAACTCTGGAAATATAACAATACTGAAGTCGAATTCATATGAGAAATAAATATGTAAACGAGGTGGGTCACAAATAGTTATGTACTTTAATCAAATGTTTGATCGAAGTAGGCTAGCGCTAGAAAAATAATTTTCCTAGAACGTAACCGTGATGGGGAAATGTTTAACAAGTAACGTTCTGGAATATAGGAAACAATATCATTCGATAATATCAACAGAGGCAATACAGGAGCTTTTCGCCAATCACACATTATTAACTGACTCGAAATTGGACAAAAATGTTTTAGAACTGATTGCTCTATAGCATTTCTGTCAGTTTAAAATCAAAATGATAGCAGGCGTCACACTCTAGAGTAGATTCTACCGTAATCCTCTTACCCATCTTTACACTGACATAACGATGAATATTTTTTCCACGAGATTTCGTTAGGTTACGAGCGGGAGTATGGAATGCATACTCTAAAGCAGAAGTCGTAATTGCTGAGGGCGCAGGTAAGCTTGTCATGAAATTGCCTCTTCACGATTTTGTCGTAAACTTACATAAGTCTAGACTATGAAGAGGCAATATCAAATTATGGTTGTACCAAATATCAATATATGGTTGTAAATATCAATTTATGGTTGTTTCAACAATTATGGTTGTTAAAATTATTGATTTACTCTCGGCCAAACACGTTATTTTCTTGCTCTTGTACGCGGATAAATGTAGTGCGCTTAGTTAACTCTTTTAACTTAGCTGCACCGACATAAGTACAAGTTGAACGCACACCACCAAGAATGTCAGAGATGGTGTCGTGAACGCTGCCACGGAAAGGTAGCAATACGGTTTTGCCTTCCGCTGCGCGGTATTTTGCAACGCCGCCAGAGTGCTTCGCCATTGCAGACTGTGACGACATGCCATAGAACTTCATGTAGCTCACGCCATCTTTTTCAAACACTTCGCCGCCAGACTCTTCATGACCTGCAAGCATGCCACCAAGCATGACAAAATCAGCGCCACCACCAAAGGCTTTAGAAACGTCACCTGCGCATGTGCAGCCACCATCACCAATGATACACCCACCTAATCCATGCGCCGCATCGGCACATTCAATAATGGCTGAAAGCTGAGGATAACCAACACCTGTTTTCACGCGAGTGGTACAAACCGAGCCCGGGCCGATACCAACTTTTACGATATCCGCACCCGCTAGAATGAGCTCTTCGCACATGTCTCCGGTGACAACATTACCAGCTGAGATCACTTTATCTGGAAATTGCGCACGCACGCGTTGTACGTAATCGACCAAGTGCTCAGAGTAGCCGTTAGCAATATCAACACAAATGAAAATCAGATCGTCACTAAGCGCCATGATATCTTTGGTTTTTTGAAAATCAGCATCAGATGTGCCAGTTGAAACCATCACATGCTTAAGTGTTGATGCATCGGCGTTTTTAACAAACTCAGCCCAATCAGCTACTGAGTAATGTTTATGAACCGCTGTCATTACCTCATGTTCAGCAAGTGATTTTGCCATAGCAAAACTGCCTACCGAGTCCATATTCGCCGCAATAACAGGCACGCCGGACCATTGACGCCCACTATGCTTGAATGTAAAATCGCGGGTTAAATTTACTTGAGAACGGCTTTTTAGTGTTGAACGCTTAGGGCGAAACAGGACATCTTTAAAACCTAACTTAAGTTCTTGTTCGATACGCATTATGTAATTCCTTGATTAATTGACCATTTGTGTCTCTTTTGCAGAGTGCGTAGTACCTTCGTTGGCAGACGTCAGTACATTTTGGACACAAAAAAACCGGAGCGTTGGCAGACGCTCCGGTTTTCAGCATTATAGGCCCGGATTTCTTATCGGCAAGTCTGATATTTGCATTTTTTTTGTGGTACTATCTCGAAACTTTCATATCCGACACTTCTCAAGTCCATCTCTCTCAAATACTCATCGTGTAAATTTTTATTTTTCAATACGTTATTAAAGAACGCATCATTTTAGCGAAAGCTTTCATACAATAAGCAAACGTTACCTTGTTCAGCATTGCGCCGAAAACGTGAGAGAAATCACGCTCACAAAAGAGGTGACTCAGACATTTCTATCGGCGATTTTTACAGATTGTGGTGAATGTTTATCATTAATCCGTCCGTTTTCGATTTTAGTGACATCCCCCCGCAACTCCTACCATCCCAAAGACATAGTTATTTTGTGGTTTATTTTCTGTGATATTAGGCGTATTTATAGTGAAAATTATAAGTCTAATTAGGAAGAGAACATGATCAACATTGCATTTTTCAGCGCAAAATCTTATGACGCGAGTTCTTTCTCAGAGGTCAGTGATACAAAAATCTTCTCGCTGCACTTTCACGATTTTCGACTCACCCCAACCACAGCTAAAATGGCCCAAGGATGCACTGTGGTGTGTGCCTTTGTGAATGACGACTTAAGTCGCCCAGTATTGAGCCAATTGTATGAAAATGGGACGAGGCTTATCGCAATGCGCTGTGCCGGATTTGATAAAGTCGATCTCGATGCCGCAAAAGAGCTGGGTATTCAAGTGGTGCGAGTGCCCGCATATTCACCAGAATCGGTGGCAGAGCACACGGTAGGAATGATGATGTGTTTGAATCGCCGCTTTCACAAGGCGTACCAACGTACCCGAGACGCTAACTTCTCATTAGAGGGGTTGGTCGGGTTTAACTTCTTCGGTAAAACCGCGGGAGTTGTTGGCACAGGAAAAATTGGTATTGCCACAATGCGCATTTTGAAAGGGTTGGGAATGAAGGTACTGTGCTTCGACCCTTATCAGAACCCTCTGGCGATTGAACTCGGTGCAACTT
>NZ_CAWNTB010000080.1:0-5191 GCF_963877065.1 Vibrio sp. V01_P9A10T6 | reverse complement strand
AAACTTAGAATCTCTTTGTAATACTTCTCATCAAAATATTTTATGTATTTAATTTCTTTACACTGTATACGCACACAGAAAAAATACGTGATAAAAGAAAGCACGGAGATAAATGCTAGCAACTGAGAGTAAAGAGCAAGCTTATCAATAGTTGCTGTGGTTAACAGATATGCTGCGATAAGTTTTAAAAACGCATCAACAACACTAATATAAGCATAAGTATTCATTCGCTCATATGCAATGGTCACGGCATGGTAAGGAACCTGTATTATTCCAAAAAAGAAAGCTACTAAAGAGAATTGAAAGACTGTATTTGCAGCTTTTAGCCTGTCTATAGGTATGTCTAATAGGTAATTCACTGCCCACAGGCCTATTACTTCGGCAAGAAAAAATGTAACAACACCGATAAATAAGTGAGTATTTACAGACGCAGTAAACGTTTTTTGTAGCTTTATGGAATCCTTTAAACCCAAATCAAATGATAGATAACGCTGAGTTGAAGACGACATAGCCGCATTCATAAACCCGAACATAGTGATTAATCCGGCGACAACACCATAAATACCGTAATCATCTATACCTAGGGCATCGATCACTATTCGTGTAGTGAACATGCCTAGAGCTAACGTTATTAGTAAACGTATATACAGAACAGCAGAGTTTTTAACAATTCGGGAGTTAGACATTCAATATACCCATGATGATTGAAGATACTTAATTTTTCATGAAATCAGGCTCATTCACATACGATGAAAATCGTACACACTCCTGAAAAAATGCAGCAACTCAAACAAATATACGACGCTGAGCTTGTATCTCACGAAAAAGTCATGAAAAGTCGCATAAATTAAATAAGGGCTTCTCAGAAGCCATCAGGCACATCGTTTTTAGGATCGTTTCATTTTTTAAGAATGTTTAATCACATCAGCCCGACCCTTAGGAAACTTTTGGCGTTTTAGAACTAATCTAGTCCTAAAAACCTCCCAGTCAGCCATAACCAATAGATATATGATCAATTCCTATAGTAAAACTTAAGCTTTCTTATCACTGGCATAACTGTAGTTATAATACCCATACCCGTATGAACTAGATGCTTTCTTCTCTACCGCATTAAAGATCACACCTTTCACTTCAATACCTGCTTGTTCAAAACGGTTTCTGGCGACATCAATCTCTTTGGCGGTATTTAGGCCAAAGCGTGCCACCATTAACGTTGTACCAGCATGGGCCCCCACAATGCTTGGGTCAGTCACCGCAAGTACTGGCGGGGTATCAATAATCACTAGGTCATAATTTTGTGAAGCCCACTCAACCAAAGCTTTAAAACGTTGGTGCATAAGCAGTTCTGAAGGGTTGGGTGGCACTTGGCCGCGCGTCATAATATCTAAGTTATCGACTTGGGTGGTTTTGATCGCTTGCGCGTAATCAATTTTGCCACTGAGCAGGTCTGAAAGGCCATTTTCCCATTTAACACCGAAAGGTTGTTGTAGATAACCTTTGCGCATGTCGGCATCAATCAGCAGCACTTTTTGCCCAGTTTTGGCTACAACCGCAGCAAAGTTGGTGGAAACAAACGATTTACCAATGCCCGGCGCAGGGCCAGAAATCATCACCACGTTGTTTTTGGCTTCTAACATTGCGAAGTGCAAACTGGTCCGCAGGCCGCGTAGCGCTTCAATAGAAAGGTCCGCCGGGTTGCTTTCAGCTAGCAGCATCATCTCTTGCAGGGATTTACGCTTTTTATTGATTTTTTCTGCAAATTCCAACTGCAGAATCGACTTAGGTACACTGGCGTAAACCGAAAGGCCAAGCTGTTCAATATCGTCTGGGTTTTCTACGCCGCGGTGTAGCGCCGCTTTCACCAATACCCCGCCAACGCTTAACATGCCGCCAAGCAAGGTCGCGAGTACAACAATCAGTGGTTTTTTCGGTTTCACGGTTTGAGCATAGGTAGCTGCGCTGTCTAAAATGCGCACATTGCCGACCGTTCCGGCTTTAATGATGTTCAGCTCTTGCACTTTGTTCAGCAATTGAATGTAAATTTGCTGGTTTACTTGTACGTCACGCGTCATGCGTAAAATTTCGCGCTGAGTTTTAGGCAGCTTTTGTACTTGCTGATTTAAGCGCTCTTTTTCACCAAGCAAGATTTGGCGTTTATCCAATAGTGATTTGTACGCCGGGTGGTCAGTGGTGAAACGCTGGCTCACTTCACTCTCTTTAAACGTGAGTTCGTTAAGCTGCGCTTCTAGCTTCACCATCACTTCTAAAGTGGATTTCGCTTCTAAGCTTAAATCAATCGAATCATTGGCTTGGCGGTAGCGGTTTAATACATCTTCCGCGCTGTCTAATTCGGTTTTAATGGTTGGCAGGTGGCCTTTTAAGAAAGCTAAACTTTTTTCAGCTTCTGCTGAATTGCGCTGCACGTTCTGCAAAAAATAGTTTTGGCTTATATCATCCAAAATCGCTTGAATTTGGCTAGGGTTTTCGCCGGTGAAAGAGAGCTCAACAATGCCGGTTTGTTTACCGCGTTCAGTCACTGATAAGTTATCTTTCAGCCATTTAATCGCATCTAACTCACTTTGTTTACTGATGTTAAATGCAAAACCGCTATTGGCATCTAAATCGCTGACAAACAGTTGGTAATCATCACTTTTTGCCAGTTCACCTACTTTACCGCTGAGCATTACGCGGCCATCTTCACGCACTAACTGGTAGGTTTTTTGTTCTGCATCCTGCACCACTATTTGGTGGCCCGTTTGCCATGCATAACTTGGCAGTTCAAAGCGGCTGACTTGAATGCGGTTTATTTGCCCGCGAAGGCGCGCAATGCCTTTACCAATAACGGGAAAGTAATCCGGCTCAACTAAGGTTGTTAGGTTAAATTTATGAACGGTGTCGCCTAAAATCATCCGTGATTTGATGATTTCAATTTCAGTGGTGGCGGATGATTCAGAAGAGAAGAGATCGCTCATTTCCCCGCCGACTAATGATGAAATACCGCCAGAGCCTTTTTGTTCGATTTGAATCAAAGCATCGGCTTTGTATATCGGTGTTGAGAGCAAGGCAAAGGCAATGCCAAAGATAGCAAAGAAAGTGGTCGTCGCGAGAATGATCCATTTGCCATCCAGCAGAAGGCCAAACAATTTACCGAGATCGATTTCGTCAGAAGTGGTGTCGACGCGTTGTTTAATCTGTTGTGCTGTCATTGTGTTTAA
Organism: Vibrio sp. V01_P9A10T6; assembly: GCF_963877065.1. Classification (NCBI taxonomy): domain Bacteria; kingdom Pseudomonadati; phylum Pseudomonadota; class Gammaproteobacteria; order Vibrionales; family Vibrionaceae; genus Vibrio; species Vibrio sp. V01_P9A10T6. The sequence goes on along the minus strand of NZ_CAWNTB010000080.1, from coordinate 1,976 downwards.
AGTCCTAACGGCCTGTTTTGGCTTATGGTGATTACAGCTTTTTGGCCCAAGCTTGCGCGGCTTGGTCAATTAACTGGTAGGCATGGTCAAATGCTTCTTTGCTTTGGCGATATGGGTCTGGGATGTCTTGCTGGCCTATCCATTGCCCAAATAGCATGGCTTTGCCGCGTGCTTCAGGGGCTATCTCACTTAATGCACTAATGTGCCCCTTTTCCATCACGAGAATTAAATCATACTGGCTGCAAAGCGCTGACGTGAGCTGCTGAGATGCATGACCAGCTAAATCAATGCCATGTTCTGCAGCAACTTGGCTGGCCATGGTATCGGCGGGTTTGCCCTCAAGATGGCTTTTGGCGCTAGCAATGCCAGCCGAAGCCACTTCTTTATTCGGCAATAGCTTTTGTAATACTCGCTCGCCTGTTGGTGAACGGCAGATGTTACCGACACACACCACTAATATTTTAGAAAACACGTTTTTTCTCTTATTTACTGTTCAGTTATGGCCAATTTTTCACCCGTAACGCACCTTCAGAAAGCGTGTTAAAGCCGTTGATGGTTGGCAACAATTGCCTGATCAAACGGTTCCAGCGCCCAACGGGTGTGGTGGTGACATACACCACATCATAAGGTTGCAGTTCAAACTCTGTGCCCATGACTAACGCAGTGGCATCTTGCATATTGAGCTGGTAAATATTGGCGATAGGGTCATCTTGGTTAGGCGCCGTGTGGCTTAACACGGTTTGCTGCTGTTGCGCGCCACGAATCACAAAAATACCCGTGGCATCGGCTTCGTATTCATTAATGCCACCGACTGTGCTCAAGGCTTCGGTCAGGCTCATACCTGTACGGTCAATTTTCAGCATTTGTGGCTGTTTGACTTCGCCCATCACAAACACTTTTTGCCCGTCGTTACGTGGCACATGCACGATATCGCTATCGCGCAGTAAGCGGTTTTGCGTTAAATCGCCTTTCTGGATCAAAGCATAAAGAGAAAGAAGTTCCTCTTTACCATTACGAGTCAGCGTCACATTGCGCCAATCTGCATCAGTGGTAATACCACCAGCACGGTTAATGGCATCTAATAATGTTAAGGGAATATTTGAGATGGCTTGCTGACCCGGCGTTTTAACTTCACCAGTAATGTAGGATTTTTGCGAGCGAAAAGAAGCGACGTTGACATCTACCTGAGGCGATTCAATGTACTTAGCTAACTTTTCTGAAATCACTTGGCGGATTTCCGTTACGGTTTTGTCAGCCACTCTCACTTCACCAATGTAAGGGTAAAAGATGGTGCCATCCGCATGGACCCAGTTACCCGCTTCCGCCGAACTGCGGTATGAACCGGCAGGAATGGTTAACTCCGGGTGATCCCAGATGGTGATATTAAGCACATCACCAGGGCCGATGTAATATTCGTAGCGAGCAATTTCTTGTTCTAACGGAGCATTGGGTTGGGTAATAGGCTGATTTTTATATTTTTTCAGCTCTTTAATAAAAGCAGGAGTAAGGGGGTAGACATTCACTTGAGAAGATAAGGATTCGTTGCTTTCTGCTTCCCATGCGGCATTTTTTTCACCCGTAGGTAGGTGTGAACCCGGAATGGTGCACCCCGTTAAAACTACTGAGGCGATAATCAAAGGCAAATACTTTTTTGACACGCGAACGTTCCTGCTATTTCAATCACAGTCATGACCAAGGTGCTTATATGAAGCCAAGGCACATGAGTAATGTGTTTATATATCAATGTGCTAGAAGTCATACATAAAAACTTGCTGGCACGCTACCGCCCTAGGGCGCTCCCTATGACGGTGTTAAATACGTTTAAGCCGATGATAATTGAAAATAGGTCATTCATTAAAATGCAGCACAGAACCCACTAATCAAACTTTCAAATTACAATATAATCAATAAAAGAGTAATAAAAATAAAATTTGATTTATCAATTTTTTGTACTATCAAAGGCTGCGGAATGATAC
>NZ_CAWNTB010000079.1:0-5241 GCF_963877065.1 Vibrio sp. V01_P9A10T6 | reverse complement strand
TTTTTGACCCATTCACACTCTCAATTTGAGTCATTTCTGCCTCAAATTGGCACTTTTGAGCCCCATACCCATTTGTTTGAAGATGCATTCCGACAACGAAACAACCCTATTTAGTAATAACCCTATTTAGTATTTGATGAATGGAGAGCTCCATGCTTAACTTTTTTAAAACTCGCCCAGATCTACCGCTATCGGATAGCTCTCAGGGCGCAATGCAATCGCGTTTCAAAAGTTTTCAATGGCAAGTATTCTTAGGCTTAGTCTTTGGATACGCCATGTTCTATGTGGTTCGTATGAGTTTAGGCGTCGTTAAAAAACCGATGCTTGATGCGGGCATCGTATCGATAGAAGAACTCGGGATCATGGGATCAGCCTTCTTCTTCACCTACGCATTTGGTAAGTTTTCGAACGGTTTCCTTTCTGACTACGCCAACATCGGCCGATTTATGTCGTTCTCACTACTGCTTTCCGGTGCCACTGCCATATTCATGGGGTTGAACACCACGGCATTCTTCTTTGTGTTACTTTGGGCCGTCAATGGTTGGTTCCAATCGGTGGGTTCTGCGCCTTCTTGCGTCTCGCTTTTCCAATGGTTCTCACCTAAACAACGCGGAAGCCGTTATTCAATTTGGGGAGGATCTCGAAATATCGGCGAAGGCATCACTTGGATTCTAACAGCAACGCTAGTGAGTTATTTAGGCTGGCGAGCAGGTTTCATCGGTGCGGGCATTGCCGCCATCATCGCTGCATTGATTATGTTCTTTGTACTGAAAGATCGTCCGCAAACCTATGGTTTACCTGATGTTGCAACAGCATTTGGTGAAGAGCCCGAGTTCAAAAAAGCCAACGATCCAAAAGAAACACGTCGCGCTCAACTGTTCATTTTGAAGCAACCGACTGTCTGGCTGATTGCCGCTGCTTGTGCCGCGATGTATATCTCTCGCTATGCGATGTCTTCTTGGGCGGTGTTATACCTACAAGAAACCAAAGGCTATTCACTGATTGATGCTGGTTTTGCAATGTCCACTTACCCTATTGCAGGCCTCGCGGGCGCTATTTTGTCTGGTATCATTTCAGATAAAGTATTCAACGCTAACCGTCATATCCCAACGCTACTTTACGGATTTGCCAACATTGCAGGTATGTGCTTGATGTTCTTCGGCCCCGATAACCGTGTGGTAGATGCTGTTGCTCTAGGCTTAATTGGTTTTGCGATTGGTGGGCTTGTCGTATTTCTTGCTGGCCTAACGGCTTGTGACTTAATGCCTAAAAATGCCGTCGGTGCCGTAAAGGGCTTTATTGGTTTGTTCTCTTACTTAGCCGCTTCGGCTCAAGAACTGGTGTCTTCATCATTGATTAAAATGACGGAAGTGGATGGCGTAACCAAATATGACTTTACTCAAGCACAATATTTCTGGTTGGCCGCTGGCGTGATTTCTTTACTGCTTGCGACTACGGTATGGAATGCCAAGAAAGTAACGGATATTGATGCTCCTACGGGCCAGATACTGGAAACGAAACCAAGTCTCTAATCTATAACACCCTTGATACAGGGAGGATAATCCTCCCTGTTATTTTCTTATTTTCATTCTTATTTTCTATATCCAAATCACTTGAAAAATCGACCAAATGTCGGCCGAGAGCAATGGACAAGTGCAATTAGCACCACCATAGCTTCAAGTAAAATGGCTATAGCGAGTGTCGTTATAGGATACCACTATGTGTAAAACAAAAATCGTTGCAACGCTTGGCCCTGCAAGCCAAAGCCGTGAGATGATCACTAAGCTCATTAATGCCGGTGTTAACGTTGTACGTTTAAACTTTTCTCACGGCACCGCTGACGAGCATATTGAACGCGCGATGTTAGTACGTGACATTTCACAAAAGCTTGGTGTCAGTGTCGGCATATTAGTCGATTTACAAGGACCTAAGATCCGTATTTCCTGTTTTGAAGACGGTGCGATCACTCTAAAAGCGGGTGACTCATTTATTCTCGATGGGCTTCACCCCACAATGGCTGGTAACCAAGAACGTGTAGGCTTAGATTACCCGCAGCTGATTCAAGACTTGAAGTTGGGTGATACTTTACTGCTTGATGATGGCCGAGTACAACTCCGGGTCGAAGAACTCAACAAACCACAGCAGTGGGTAAAAACTCGCGTCATAAACAACGGTAAGCTGTCTAATCGCAAAGGCATTAATTTGCTCGGTGGTGGCCTCTCCGCGCCGGCACTGACGGACAAAGACAAACGAGACATCATCACTGCCGCGAAACTCCAAGCCGATTTTCTAGCCGTCTCATTTCCACGTAATGCCCAGGATTTACATGAAGCGCGCCGGTTAGCGGTACAAGCCGGATGTCATGCACACATTGTCGCCAAAGTAGAGCGAGCCGAAGTGGTGAGCGATCAAAAAAATATGGACGCGGTCATCAATGTATCCGACGTTGTGATGGTTGCTCGTGGTGATTTAGGCGTTGAAATCGGTGATGCTCGCCTACCCGGCGTACAAAAAGCGTTGATTGCGCGCTCAAACTATTTAGGCAAACCCGTTATCACCGCAACACAGATGCTGGAGTCGATGATTGACAACCCGCTGCCAACACGCGCAGAAGTGCTTGATGTAGCGAACGCGATTATTGATGGCACTGACGCTATTATGCTGTCAGCAGAATCAGCGGCGGGAAGCTATCCCATTGAAGCAGTGGAAGCGATGGTGCGTATCGCTCACGGTGCAGAACAAGAGTTAGGCTGTGCGCAAAATTCATGGGATAAACTGCATCATTTGTGCAGCGATGCGGGCAAAAGCTTCGCGCTTTCCTCCATGATATCGGCGACTAAGGTTCATAAAGATCTTGGGGTCGCCATTTTAACTCAACAGGGAGAAACACCCCTGTTGATGTCTCGCTGTCAAAGCCAAGCTACCATTTGGGCACTCTCCGACAGGCCTGAACTGCTACGTAAATTAACCATTTTGCGCGGCGTTACACCAACCTATATTCCATCATTAGCGACACAAGCGGATTTGCTGTCTCAGCAAGTGCTTAACGCTCTGGCACAAGACGCAGCTAACCGCCATATTTCATCCATTTTGATGACACAATTAGAATCGATCGAAGGCGTGGGTAATATTAACGTCTGTCGTTTATTGACGTTGCCAGTAGTAAAAGAATTAGCCGCGTAGAATGTAGGGTTCTGCGCCGCTAATCATGAGATCATTAAAATTATTCAGTGATCTCAACACCTCCCCCTAAAAAACCTTGCTCCACAGGGAACTTGGCCTGCGCTTGTCGCAGGCCCTTTTTAATGATGCCAACAGCCAATTATTTATATAAACAGTAACCTGAGTGAATGAATGGATTGAGCAGCTAAGGCTTCTAATTCCGCTTGTAGCTCTTGATAAGTTTGCGCAGAGTCAGCACTTTTCTCAATGACTAAACACAGATCAAACAAGGCATGCAAACCTAAGCTGCCAGCTGAACCTTTCAATTTGTGTGCTAACGACTTAACGACCTGAGCCTGTTCCCTCGATTGACGAAACTCGTGTAGGTATTCATGCGTGCAATCGGCGAACAGCTCAATGATTTCATTCATCTTGTCACGCCCTAGCACTTCAATATCCGCGAGTAGGATCCGCTCGTCCATAATCGGACGAGCGGATTTTTGGCTATCAGAGGTTACGTGCGTAGGCACAATCAACTCAACGGGTAAGGTATTGTGTTCAATACGTTGCTGGACAAGTTGTGCAAGATCTTCTTTGACTAAAGGTTTGGGCAAATAGCCATCAAAACCAGCCGCTAAATAGCTTTCCACCTCTTCATTAAACACATGCGCCGAAATAGCAATCATCGGTGTGGGGCGTAGATGCGAATACTGTTCACGTTCGATAAGTTTGAGCTGCGCCAACAGCTCAACACCATTAACGTCAGGTAGATTAATATCGAGCAGTGCGATATCAAACCTGTGTTCACTAAACAGAACCCGAGCTTCAGCGCCTGTTTTCGCGGTGAGCACATTATGGCCGAGACTGGTCAAAAACCCTTCAGCAACCATGCAGTTAACAGGGTTATCCTCCACCAGCAAGATGTTGGCCTCTCGCGTCGCGGCTATCGGCCTTTTAACCACTTCATCCACTGCCTCTCCTCGCTGTAAAGGAACAGTAAACTCAAAACGGCTTCCTTTGCCTAAATCTGATTCAAGCTTAAGCTCGCCGCCCATGGCTTCAACAAGCCGTTTGCTGATAGCCAAACCAAGCCCAGTACCGCCTTTGTAACTCTGTTCACTGGAAGCTTGAGTAAACGCATCAAACAGCCTGATTTGATCCTGTTTACTGACTCCAACACCGGAATCCGACACTTCAAATGTCACTTGATTAGGCATTTCAGCATCAAGACTGACATAAATATCCACATAACCTTGATCGGTAAATTTGATGGCATTACCCACAAGGTTAGTCAGCACTTGACCTAAGCGAGTCATATCACCCACCCAAAAAGGAGCAACATCCAGTTCAATCTGCTTGGTAAATTCAAGCGACTTTTCTTCAGCACGTCCTTTCATCAGTTGGTAAACATCGTCCACCATTTGATGCAAATTAAAGTTGGCATTGCGAATTTCTAAGTGTCCGGCCTCAATTTTTGAATAATCCAGCACATCATTCAAAATGGACAACAAGGTGTGGCCGCTGCGGTTAATCACGTCCACATACTGGCGCTGTTGAACGGTTAATGGCATCTCTTGTAATAAACGAGCCGTGCCTAATACGCCATTCATTGGTGTGCGGATTTCATGGCTCATGGTGGCCAAAAATGCCGATTTAGCACGGTTGGCTTGCTCGGCTAAGTTGCGAGCTTTGGCATGATTCAACACTTCCATATTGAGTTTCTCATTGGTGTGTTGTAATTGTTCTGTTCGCTCGGTAACCACTTCCTCTAAGTGCTCTTTATGTTCTTGTAACGCCTCTCTCGCCTGCGCTTCACTTTCCGCCACCACTTTAAGAGACTGCGCGGTATTGCGAGCCGTGATGATCGCCTGCCCCATTTGCGCCAGTTCATCCTCTCCTTGAACTGCTACTTCCACCTGCAGTTGCCCTTTTGCGATGGATAACAGTGCCGATGAATATTCAGCTAAACGTTTTACCACCGACAGATAGACGACCTTCCACATAATGAAAGCTGCAATGAGAAGGCCAACCAAGGTTAATAAGGTCAATGTATACTGTGCCATGTTCAAGGTTGTAGAG
>NZ_CAWNTB010000078.1:0-5268 GCF_963877065.1 Vibrio sp. V01_P9A10T6 | reverse complement strand
CTGTTGAACCAGGCAAACCAGGTCTATTTGGCCGCATCGTTAAAGCTCTTGGTAGCATCTTCTCAACCACCACGGAAGAGGTGAAAACTGAGGAAGAGCAACAAAAACAAGAAAACGAACGTAGCCAAGCACCACGCCAGCGTCGTGATCGAAATGACCAACGTCGTCGTAACGGACGCGGTGAAAATGTTAATCGCGACAACGCAAACCGTGACAGAAACAAACGTAAACCTGTCAATACCTCTGCTCTTGTTGAAGAAACACAAGACAAAGAAATTGTTGCTACCAACGAGCCTCGTAAGACACAAGCTCGCAAGCCAAAACAAGAGCGCCGCAACAAGCGTGATGACAGCAAATCTGAAAAGTTAGCGGAACAAGGGCTACAACTTGCGGCTGAAGCGCAAGCCGTTACCTTGACAGCGAATGAAGATAAAACGGAAGAGAAAACGGCAAAAGTCAAAGAACGCCGTCAACGCCGTAAGTTAAACAAACAAGTTCGTGTAAAAGATCAGACAATCGCTCAAGAACAACCAGAAGCTGAAATGTTGATCAATACAACCCCGGCAGCAGAGGTTATTGAAGCCGTAAAAGCTGAAACAGCACAATCTGTTGAGACATCGGTCGTTACACCAAACGACGACAATGAGAATGACGATCAAAATCAACGTCGCAATCGCCGCTCCCCTCGTCATTTACGAGCCAGTGGTCAACGTCGACGCCGTGGTCGTGATCGTCGCCCTAACCCATTCCGTTTACGCAAAGGTGGGGTTGCCTCTCCTGAGATGGCAATGGGTAAAGTGATGCCTCGCTATGACCTCTCTAAACCTGTGTATCAAGCACCAGTAACAGAGCAAGTCGCAGCGGTTGAACCTGTTCAGCAAGTGGCAGATGTCGTAGATAACAATACCGAGATAACGTTAGGTGGTTTTGCTTTCCCTGAAATGGCAATGGGTAAGGTCATTATTCGCCACGAAGAGGACCAGAGCGTCGTAGAAGAACCTGTTACAGTCTCTTTGCAGGACGCTATTGAACCTCAAGTACCATCGACAGTGGTAACAGAATCGGTTTCAGTCACAGAATCGGTCACTGTAGAAGCCGTTATTTCAGAGCCAGTGATCGCAGAAGTTGTTATTGAAAAGACTACCGCTATTGAGCTCGTTGTCGAAGAAAAAGCCACAGAGAAAGTACCAGCATTGAAGGTTGAAGCAGTAACTAAGGCACCTGAAGCCGTATTACCCAAAACAATCAAAGCGCATGCATTCTCTCCGATGACCAAAGCCTCAGGCTCTTTGTTGCTCAAAGAGATTGAAATCGTATCAGCACCTTTCCATGCTGAACGAATTGCAACTCGTGCAGCAGGCAGCCAGTCAGCGCAAAGTCAAGCTGGTGCGGCAATGACTAAACCACAGTATTAATCTCTGAACCGAGTTTAAATACCATTAAAGGGCTGCATTCGCAGCCCTTTTTATATTCCGCTTGCCCAATATCTCTGCATCTCATAGCATTACCTCTTTCTTGTCACTCAAAATGGACTTCCATGACTTGGATCTTATTCACCCTTCTGGCCGCATTCATGCAATCTTGGCGCAATGCATTCCAAAGTCGCTTAGCAGCTGAGGTCAGTACTACTGGTGTTACCCTTGCCCGCTTTCTTTGGGCTGGCCCTATCGCGGCTCTGTATCTCATCACTTTGTATCATTTCATACCCGCGAAATTACCTACATTGTCATTGACTTTTATCGCTTTCATTATCGGCGCGTCATTGATGCAAATCATCGCGACTGCGCTCATGGTTAAGCTTTTTAAATTAAATAACTATGCTGTAGGTGCTGGGCTAGCCAAAAGCGAAGCCTTAGTTGCCGCTATTTTAGGGATGATTTTTTTTGGGACTCATTTGACAGGCTTGGGCTGGATTGGCGTCATCGTTGGTGGCATTGGTGTATTTTTGATGAGCACGCACGGCAATATTAAGCAGCTTTCAATGCCAACTGTTTTACTGGGATTAAGTTGTGGTAGTGCCTTTGCGCTCACTTCATTGTGGGTACGTGAAGCCAGTTTAGCGCTTGGCTTACCCTTTCCACACAGTGCTGCTTGGGTATTATTGTTGGTCATTTCACTGCAGACTTTATTACTGCTAATTTACCTAATGGTGACCGACAACAACTCATTAAAACAATTATGGGTAAGACCTAAGCTAACGCTATTAACCAGCACAAGTAGCTGTCTTGGTTCTATTGGTTGGTTCAGTGCAATGTCTCTTCAAACCGTACCTTATGTAAAAACTTTAGGCCAAATTGAGATCTTTTTTACGATGTTAATTTCTATTTTTTGGCTAAAACAATCGGTGAAAATTAAAGATGGGCTGGGGCTTGTTCTAATCGCAATTGCCGCTATTTTAGTCATGTGGGGATAAATCCCATCCACGCTTTGATGATGAAGTTACTCGAGCAAAAAAGCAAAAAAAGCCTCACCAGACGGTGAGGCTTTATCTTTTCCCGATAGAGATTGTTTCGTGCTAGCGAAAATCTCTCAATAACTCAGCTTACTTTTTCTTTGCTGGTTTTTGGTCATCTTTCTTCTTGATAACGGTAGTGCCTTCGAAAGTTTCACCTTCAACAAACGCTGTACCATAGTAAGCCGCAAGAAGTACTTCTTTTAGCTCAGAAATCAGTGGGTAGCGTGGGTTTGCACCAGTACATTGGTCATCAAACGCTTCAACTGATAGTACATCAACTTTTGCGAGGAAATCCGCTTCATTCACGCCAGCCGCTTGGATAGATAGCGGGATGTCGAGATCTTTCTTCAGCTCTTCCAACCAAGTCAGTAGACGTTCAATCTTCTGAGCAGTACGGTCGCCTGCTTGGCTCAAGCCTAAGTGGTCAGCCACTTCAGCGTAACGACGGCGTGCTTGTGGACGGTCGTATTGAGAGAACGCAGTTTGCTTGGTTGGGTTATCATTCGCGTTATAGCGCACAACGTTAGAGATAAGCAATGCGTTAGCAAGACCGTGCGGGATGTGGAACTCAGCACCGATCTTGTGCGCCATAGAGTGACATACACCTAAGAACGCGTTAGCAAAAGCAATACCTGCGATAGTCGCTGCATTGTGCACTTTTTCACGAGCAATTGGGTCTGCTGCGCCATTTTTGTAGCTTGATGGTAGGTACTCTTTCAGCATCTTAAGTGCTTGTAGAGCTTGACCATCAGAGTATTCGTTCGCAAGAACAGATACATAGGCTTCAAGAGCGTGAGTCACAGCATCGTAACCACCAAATGCCGTTAGAGACTTAGGCATATTCATCACAAGGTTCGCATCAACGATAGCCATGTTAGGTGTTAGCTCATAATCCGCTAGTGGGTATTTAGCACCTGTTTTGTCGTCTGTTACAACGGCAAATGGTGTGACTTCTGAACCTGTACCTGAAGTAGTCGTGATACAAACCAATTCTGCTTTTTGACCCATTTTAGGGAACTTGTAGATACGTTTACGGATATCCATAAAGCGCATTGCAAGCTCTTCAAAGTGAGTTTCTGGGTGCTCATACATAACCCACATGATCTTCGCCGCATCCATTGGTGAACCACCACCAAGTGCTAGAATCACGTCTGGTTGGAAACTCTTCATTGCTTCAGCGCCTTTCTCTACGACAGATAGAGTTGGATCAGCTTCTACATCAAAGAATGTTTGAACTTCCATACCGTTTGACTTCAGCAGAGTCACTACGTCGTCTGCATAACCGTTGTTGAATAGGAAACGGTCAGTAACTAGGAATGCGCGTTTTTTGCCTTCAAGATCGCTCATAGCAATTGGAAGGCTACCACGACGGAAGTAAATTGACTTAGGTAGTTTATGCCACAACATGTTTTCAGCTCGCTTCGCAACAGTTTTCTTGTTGATTAGGTGCTTAGGACCTACGTTCTCAGAAATTGAGTTACCACCCCAAGAACCACAACCTAGCGTTAGAGATGGTGCAACGTTAAAGTTGTAAAGGTCACCGATACCACCATGAGTGGTTGGGATGTTTACAAGAATACGCGCCGTCTTCATTTTGTCACCAAAGTAACGGATACGGTCTGCATTAACGTCTTGGTTAGTGTATAGACCAGAAGTGTGGCCGATACCGCCGATTTCTACCATTCTTACTGCTTGTTCTACCGCGTTCTCGAAAGAAGTCGCGCGGAACATGCCAAGTGTTGGAGAAAGTTTTTCATGTGCGAATTCATCGTCATAAGAAACTTCGCCAATACCTTCACCGACAAGGATTTTAGTATCTGCTGGAACTTTAACACCCGCCATTTCAGCGATGGCTGTTGCTGGTTGGCCTACGATTTTCGCGTTTAGTGCGCCATCGATAAGCAGTACCTTACGTACTTTGTCTGCGTCTGCTTTACTTAAAACATGCGCTTTATGGCTCGCGAAACGTTCTTTTACTTCGTCATACACTTCGTCCATAACGATAACCGCTTGCTCAGAAGCACATACCACACCGTTATCGAATGTTTTAGACATAAGAACAGAAGCAACTGCACGTTTGATGTCTGCCGTTTCGTCGATTACAACTGGAACGTTACCTGCACCTACACCGATTGCTGGTTTACCTGACGAGTAAGCTGCTTTCACCATGCCAGGACCACCTGTTGCAAGGATAAGTGCAATACCTTCGTGCTTCATTAGCGCGTTAGATAGCTCAACTGAAGGTTGATCAATCCAGCCGATGATATCTTTTGGCGCGCCAGCTGCAACTGCTGCATCTAACACGAGTTTAGCTGCATCGTTAGTTGAATTTTTCGCACGTGGGTGTGGCGAGAAGATGATACCGTTACGAGTCTTCAAAGAGATGAGAGATTTGAAGATTGCAGTAGAAGTAGGGTTAGTGGTTGGAACGATACCGCAGATGATGCCTACAGGCTCAGCGATAGTCATCGTGCCTAGGTTTTTATCTTCTTCAAGAATGCCACACGTTTTTTCGTCTTTGTATTTGTTGTAGATGAACTCAGACGCAAAGTGGTTCTTGATTACTTTATCCTCAACAATACCCATGCCTGATTCCGCTACCGCTTGTTGCGCTAGAGGGATACGAGCTTGGTTAGCTGCTAATGATGCTGCGCGGAAAATTTTATCTACTTGCTCTTGAGAGTAAGTAGAGAATTCTGCTTGAGCCGCTTTAACGCGCGCTACTAGAGCATCAAGTTCAGCTAAATTAGTTACAGGCATAATGGATCTCCTAAAAATAGAAAAATGTTAAAAACTCTTTATTAAGTTTGCAG
>NZ_CAWNTB010000077.1:0-5297 GCF_963877065.1 Vibrio sp. V01_P9A10T6 | reverse complement strand
CCTGTTTTTGCTGTGCTAGTTGGATGATTTGTTGAACAATCTGTGGTGTGGCACGTTTCGATTGCTCAATCACCATGTCGAGTTCGGCTTCTTTGTAGCGCCCGGTATTGGCGGGTTTTAACTGCGAAAAATCGTAACTGAGCACGGGGGCATCAACCATTCGCGCTGGCGTTAAAAAAGCTTCATCAAGCAGATAACGGATCGGTAGCTCAAAAATACAGTCACGGAAGAAGCGAGGCTCCTCACTGCGCACTTGGCCACGAGTATGGTATTGATAAATCCAGCCCATGCCTAAACGATAAGGCGTAGCGGTTAACCCCAACACTTTAATCCCTGGGTTGAGCTCGCTTAAATGGGTGATCACCTTTTGATAGCTACTACTTTTCTCATCCGGTACGCGGTGGCATTCATCAATCACCAGTAATGAAAATTGATTTTTAAAGGCATCTAAATTGCGCACCACGGATTGTACCGAAGCAAAGACGACCTGTTGATCTGTCTCTTTTCGTCCTAAACCTGCCGCAAATACCGCGCCTTGCAAACCGTAGCCCTCATATTTGGCATGGTTTTGCTCTACCAGTTCTTTCACGTGCGCTAGTACTAAGACTCGTCCTTTGGCAAGCCTTGCCAGCTCAGCAATAACCAAACTTTTTCCTGCCCCCGTCGGTAGTACAATTACGGCGGGCGTAGTGTGATGACGAAAATAGTGGATCACGGCTTTGACCGAGTCCGATTGATAAGGACGAAGTGTGTACATAACTCGCGTTGTCTCTTGTTGAACTCTGGATAAAAACAGTGAAATAGATCAACTATTTCATTTTAGCTGCGTATAATACCTGACTTGATTTAGATGAGGTAATCATGCGGTTAGATAAATTTTTGTGTGATGCGTTAGGTGCGACACGTAAAGAAGCCACCAAGATCATCAAAAGTGGTGATGTCACAGTAAATGGTAAGACGCAGAAAAGTGGTTCATTGCAGGTGACGCAGGAGTGTGAGGTGGAGTGGCAAGGTCGTGAGTTAATCTTGCATGGCCCGCGCTATATCATGTTACACAAACCCGCTGGCTACGTTTGCTCACATGAAGACGGCTTCAATCATACGGCATTTATTTTGCTCGATGAAGTGAATGTTCAAGACTTGCATTTTGCAGGACGTTTGGATGTCGATACCACAGGTTTGGTTCTGATCACCGATGACGGTCAATGGTCTCATCGCATTACCTCGCCAAAACACAAATGCGACAAAACCTACCGTGTCTGGCTTGCAGACCCTATTGAAGCGAATTATGTCGAACAATTCTTAACGGGTATTGAACTGCGTAATGAGCGTGAGCCAACCTTGCCTGCGCAATTGGAAGTCGTCGGTGAGAATGAATGTTTACTGACCATTCATGAAGGCAAATACCATCAAGTTAAACGCATGTTTGCTGCTTTAGGCAATAAAGTGGTTGGCCTTCACCGTGAGCGCATTGGTCATATTGTGCTAGATGAGGCACTAGAGCCCGGTGAATACCGTTATTTGACTGACCAAGAAGTGGCTTCTATTGGGGCTTGAAAGGCCTAGCTTTATTGCAACTTCATTCCTTATTTATCTGGAGAACTATGACTTCATCTCAACCTGTTACAGCGAATAATACGCCGCACATTAGTTTTTTACTCTTCTTAGTATTAGGTGCGATTGGCGCATTAACGCCGCTGGCGATTGATATGTATCTGCCAGCCATGCCAGCGATTGCTAAAGATCTCGGTGTGAGTGCTGGAGCGGTACAAATGACGCTGACTGCTTATACCGCTGGTTTTGCGATAGGCCAACTATTGCATGGTCCTCTAGCCGACAGTTATGGCCGTCGCCCAGTGCTGCTGATCGGCGTATTACTGTTTGGTATTGCTGCCACTGTGAGTGCGACTACGCAAGGTATTGAAGCGTTAACGTATGTTCGCGCTGCGCAAGGTTTTGCTGGAGCAGCGGCGGCTGTGGTTATTCAAGCGGTGGTGCGTGATATGTTTGATCGCGAAGATTTTGCTCGCGCCATGTCTTTTGTCACCTTAGTGATGACCGTTGCCCCGTTAGCTGCGCCGATGATTGGCGGACACTTGGCCATTTGGTTTGGTTGGCGTTCGATATTTTGGGTGTTGGCTATTTTTGCCGCAGTGGTGATTACTCTCGTGGTTTGGAAAATTCCAGAAACACTCAGTGCAGAAAATCGTCAACCACTACGCTTTCGAAATACCATTCGCAACTATGTGCAGTTAAGCCGTAACCCAGTCGCGATGGGGCTTGTTTTTTCTGGTGCTTTCTCGTTCGCTGGTATGTTTGCCTTTTTGACCGCAGGCTCTTTTGTCTATATTGATATTTATGGAGTCGATCCTGATCAATTTGGTTACCTGTTTGGCCTCAATATCGTCGCGATGATTATCATGACCAGCTTGAATGGTCGAATGGTGAAACGAGTCGGTTCCCACGCCATGCTACGCTTTGGTTTGTTGATTCAGTTGTGCGCAGGTATCGGGCTATTCATTGCTTGGTTACTCAACCTTGGCTTATGGGGCATTGTGCCTTTTGTGGTGCTCTTTATTGGCACATTGTCAACGATAGGCAGTAATTCAATGGGATTATTGTTAAGTGGTTATCCGAAAATGGCGGGCACCGCTTCTTCACTGGCTGGAACGTTGCGTTTTGGCACAGGCTCAGTGGTTGCGGCGATTGTCGCGATGATGCCTAGTGATGTTGAGTGGCCGATGATTGTGGTCATGACGGCGTGCTCGGTACTTTCATCTCTTTTTTATTGGACATTAGGAAGAAAGGCGTAATGTCAGAGTATTACCTCGAAATTCAACGTGTAGTGAATACAGCGCTGCAAGAGTTAACAGCAGAACACCAAGCGAATAAGCTGGTGAATGCGCCTTTAGCTAATAATCACTTTTTGGTGCATTGGGTGAGTAAGGCATTGAAAGCACAACGATTCCATCGCTGTGTGGTGGATGATTTAAATCGTTGGCAGAAAGCTGGACGTTCGAAAGGCAACCAATCTGAATTACTGTTTATCTTCAAACGCATCTCAGCATTTTACGGTAAGTTTTTTGCGCAAGAGGCGGATAACATCATTACCGATAAGAAAATTGACGCGTTTTTGGAATTCATGGAAGCGGCTCACTGGGAAGTGACAACATGTGATCCATTGGTGAATGAAGGCAAATTACAGCTTTTTACCGATGGGCAAAACTCATTGGCTTTGTGCGCAAATCAGTGTGAATCATGCTTTGATGGTGAACTGCTCGTGAAGCCGATGAACTGGTTTGTACGGGGCCATCATGCTGATTTCGTCGAAAAGGCCAGCAGTGCTGGCTTTATGGTGCATAAACGTACCGATTATAAGTCGAATGTGAAATATCATGGTGAGTATTTGATATACCCAAGCAACCATGGCGTGCAATTGGCTGAAATTCCATTAGGCTTTCCTATTGATTAGTATGGAATTGAAACCCAATAAGTTGCAGAGCTAGCGATTTCGCTAGCTCTTTTTTTGTGCCTTTTTGACGATGGCTTTGACCATGCCATTAAAAATAAAAAGGTGGGCAGGCATCATCGCGAACCAGTAAAGTAACCCTAAGAATCCTTTGGGGTGCCACCATGCGGTCACATTGAGTTCTCGCGTTTCGCCTAGATCTTTAATGGTAAATTCCAATCGCCCTAACCCTGGGCCTTTCATCCCAAAAAGAAGAGACAAAAACTGTTGAGGTTGGCAGCGGATCACTTTCCACGAATCAATAAAATCGCCAACTTGCAGTTCCGGGCCACAAGGGGAGCGGCGCACAGGTTTGCCACCACCGAATAAAAGATCGAGCCATTCGCGTGTACGCCATAGTGCATTGGCAAAAAAATAGCCTTCTTGGCGGCTTCCTATGGTTCGGATAACATCCCATAAAACCTCAGCAGAAGCGCTGGTCTGAATCGTTGCTCCTGCCTGTTTAGGATAGTAGCCAAAACCGGGTTGCCAACGTTGTAGGGCACTTGGATCAAATCCCCACACCTGCGAGCGTGTAAATTCCCCTTCATGCTCGATTATTTTGGTGACAACGTCACGATAGGGGGTCAGTTTTTGGGGATAGCGTGCTTCAATGGCTTGTGAGTCGGCAATGTAATCATGATCTAAACCGGCAAGTAGTGCTCTGCCAATATTAGAAGGGACTGAGGTGACAAGACCTAGCCAGTAAGAAGCCATTTTGGGGGTTAATAGTGGGGTAGACCATAACCGAAATGGTTTCTGCGTTGCCTGACAAATAATGGCAAATTGTTCGCGGTAGGAGAGGGTGTCAGGCCCACCGACTTCAAACAATTGGTGTGCAACGGGCTGCTCATTAGCTAATTCAAGTAGATAATGATTGAGGTTTTCCAGCGCTATCGGATTTGCTTTGGAATCAACCCATTTGGGAGTGATGAGCATCGGTAAGTTGTAAACAAAATCACGCATGATTTCAAATGCGGCTGATCCCGGTCCAAGAATGACACCGGCTCTTAACTCGGTCACTGGTACAGGACTTTTCCTAAGTAGATCGCCTGTCATTTTCCGTGCTTTGAGGTGCTCTGAGTTTCCGGTTTGTGGCTGAATCGCACTTAAGTAGATCAGGTGTTTGACCTGGCTAACCTCAAGGGCTTGTTTAACGTTTTCCGCTAGCGACAATTCATAGTCGACGAAATCATGTCCTTGCGCCATACCGTGCACTAAAAAATAAACCAGTTCAAATTGTGGGATAAGCGCAAGTGTTGCCTCTTTATCGGTAAGGTCTAAATAACGCAAGGTAAGGTTGGGATGAGATATGGCACGTGAGGTTAAGTAGTCAATGTGCCTAGCTGCGGCCGTTACTTGAAAACCTTGCGCTAATAGCAAAGGTAACAGTTGTGAGCCTACATAGCCTGATGCGCCGAGTACTAACACTTTTTTCATGACGGTCCCTTCAAATAAGATGGTTAGATTATGCTCACAGACGTATAATGGCGACTTCATTTTTCCTGTGCTATCAATGTGTTGAATTTGAGGTGATCGGTTGTCTGTTTTTTCGCAAATCGTGTTACATACAAGAGGCGATTTTTTCCGTCGCTTAATGGCTATCGCTCTGCCGATCACCTTGCAAAGTATTATGTTTTCTAGCCGTGGTCTAGTGGATGTTTTGATGCTAGGGCAATTAGGTGAGGCTGAAATTGCTGCGGTAGGCGTTGCCGCTAGAGCAACTTTTGTCACCACCATCATGCTAGTGGGCGTGACAACCGGAGGCGCACTGTTAACAGCTCAGTAT